>NCKG01000308.1:0-1948 GCA_002279095.1 Cellulomonas sp. 14-74-6 | reverse complement strand
CCGGTCTCATGGGTGCAGTCGATCAACCCGGTCTTCATCATCGTGCTGTCCGGGGTGTTCGCAGCGATCTGGACGAAGCTCGGCGCCCGTCAGCCCTCCACGCCGGTGAAGTTCGCGCTCGGTGCGATCATCATGGGCGCGGCGTTCCTGCTGTTCCTGCCATTCGCCGGCGGCGGCCCGAACTCCACACCGCTGCTGGCGATCATCGGGATCCTGTTCGTGTTCACGGTCGCCGAGCTGCTGCTGTCGCCGATCGGACTGTCCGCGGCGACGAAGCTCGCCCCGACCGCGTTCCACACGCAGATGGTGGCGCTGTTCTTCCTGTCCGTCTCGCTCGGCACCGCGATCTCGGGCTGGCTCGTGCAGTTCTACGACCCGCACAACGAGGTCCCGTACTTCTCGATCCTCGGCGCGATCGCGATCGTCGTGGGCATCGGCCTGCTCCTGTCGGTCAAGCCCGTGCTCACGCTGATGAAGGGCGTGCGCTGACCGCGTCGTGACGCGGGGGCTGCCTTGTTCGGGCAGCCCCGTCCCGGCGAGAGCGTCTCGGGATCAGGCCCGCGCGGCGACGCTCTCGTCCAGGTAGGTGCCGGCGGCGAGCTGCTCCACGAGCGGGCGCGCGGTCGGGGTCCAGCCGAGCTCGGCACGCGCTTTGGCCCCCGAGGCCTGCTCGTCGAGGAGGAGCGCATCGGCGAACGCCTCGCCGAGTCGGGCGCGCGTCTGCGCGACGCTCTCGGCGCGGACGCCCTCTGCGACCTCGGATCCGGCCGCGATCGCCTCACCGAGCTCGCGGACGGTCGGGTTCTGCCCGGAGGCGCCGATGTAGGTCTCCCCGGCCCGTCCGCTCTCGAGCGCGAGCACGTACAGCGCGGCGAGGTCGTCGACGTCGACCGTGGTCCAGTGCTGGTTGCCGTCGCCGATCAGGAGCACTCCCCCGTCGGTCGCATCGGTGAGGATCCGCACCAGCGCCTCGCGGTCCAGCGGGGACACCGTGGTGATCACCGGCACGCGGCCGATGAACTCGGGGATCAGGCCGAACTTCAGCAGGTCCTCCGGCATGACCTCGCCGTAGACGTCGATGTCGTCGGCGGTGTGCAGCGGTGCCCCGAAGCCGATGCCCCGACGGCCGGCGCGCGACGTGATGATCTCGTCCAGGCCGGCGAAGGCACCCGCCACGATGAACAGCACGTTGGTGGTGTCGATCTGGATGAACTCCTGGTGCGGGTGCTTGCGGCCGCCCTGCGGCGGCACCGACGCCGTCGTGCCCTCGAGGATCTTCAGCAGCGCCTGCTGCACGCCCTCGCCGGACACGTCCCGCGTGATCGACGGGTTCTCGCTCTTGCGGGCGATCTTGTCGACCTCGTCGATGTAGATGATGCCGGTCTCGGCCTTCTTGACGTCGTAGTCCGCCGCCTGGATCAGCTTGAGGAGGATGTTCTCGACGTCCTCGCCGACGTATCCCGCCTCGGTGAGCGCGGTGGCGTCCGCGATGGCGAACGGCACGTTGAGCATCTTCGCGAGAGTCTGGGCGAGGTACGTCTTGCCGCAGCCCGTCGGGCCGATCAGCAGGATGTTCGACTTCGCGATCTCGACGTGGTCCTCGGCGGGACCGACGCGGCCGGTCTCACCGGCCTGGATGCGCTTGTAGTGGTTGTAGACGGCGACGGCCAGCGACCGCTTCGCGGCGTCCTGGCCGATCACGTACTGCTCGAGGAACTCGAAGATCTCCTTCGGCTTGGGCAGCTCGACCATGCCCGCCTCGGTGCTCTCCGCCAGCTCCTCCTCGATGATCTCGTTGCAGAGGTCGATGCACTCGTCGCAGATGTACACGCCCGGTCCGGCGATCAGCTTCTTGACCTGCTTCTGCGACTTTCCGCAGAAGGAGCACTTGAGGAGGTCGGCCCCGTCCCCGATCCGAGCCACAGAATCCCCTTCCTCGAGTGCACCC
>NCKG01000026.1:0-12462 GCA_002279095.1 Cellulomonas sp. 14-74-6 | reverse complement strand
CCACCACGGCGGAGGCGGCGGACGTCTGCCGCGCGATGACGAACTGCGGTGCGGGCGGCGCCTGGTGCTGCGCGTCGGCGTTGGACCACCACGTCGACGGTGTGCCGTACACGTTGTGCGGTGCCGACCCGACGCCGGACTTGCGGGCGAAGCCGGGGGCACCCCGGTCCTGGGAGAAGAGCTGCAGCCCGGCGTCGGAGAGCAGCTGCACGAAGCCCGGCTGACCGCCGGAGAACGCGATGAGGCCGTGCATCGGCGCGAGGATCGTCGAGTCCATCGGCCGCACGGACCGCACCGGTCCTACCTCGGCCGGCACCTGCGAGTCGAACACCGCCGCGAAGCGGGTGATGCCGCCCTCCACGACCTCCTCCCACACCATGTCGGCCTGGTCGAGGCCGGTCTGCGGACGGGCCTCGCGGGAGTTCTCGATCTTGACGGCGAGCGCCGGCCGGTTCGCCACCGTTCCGGCGACGCCGGTCAGCGGCCAGCGCGCCGGCACGGTGGCCGTGGGCGCCGCCTGCTTCTGCACGCCGACGCTCGGACCGACGGTGACGTCGCCCGGCGTGCTCCGTGACGGTCCGGGGCCGCCGTTGGAGCAGGCGGCCAGGGCGGCCAGCACGGCGACGGTCGAGGCTGCGGCGAGCAGCCGGGGCAACGTGCCGGTGCGCCGCTCGAGCGGGCGTGCGGCGTCGCTGCTCCGGACGGGCACGGCGTGGACGGCGTCAGGCACGGCAGCTCCTCGGGACGGGACGGCCGACACTCTACGGTGGACGACCGCCCCGGCGGGACGGTCCGCGGTCGCGTCGCACCAGGTTTCCGCCGACGGGGTGGCGCCCGGGGCGGACCTACAGTGGCGGCATGTCCCGAGCCGTCCGCGTGCTGCCCGCGCGAGCGGACGTCCTGGTGGGAGCGCTGCGGGCGGCGCTCGAGGACGACGGGCCGGCGGTCCTGCCCGTCGCCGCGGGGTCCGACGGCGGCAGCTCCGGCGGCGGCGGGTCCGACGGCGGCAGCTCCGGCGGCGGCGAGCCCGACGGCACCGACGACGCCCGCTCCGACGACCGCTCCGACGACGGGCTGCCCGAGGGCGGCGTGCCCGACGACGTCGTCCTCGTGGTGCGGACCTCCGGCTCCACCGGCGCCCCGCGCGGCGTGCTGCTGCCGGCGGCCGCACTGCGCGCCTCGGCGGACGCGACCGCCGAGCGGCTCGCCGGCCCGGGTCGTTGGCTGCTTGCCCTGCCCGTCGACCACATCGCCGGCCTGCAGGTGCTGGTGCGCTCCGTGCTCGCAGGAACCGGACCGACCGTGCTGCCGCCGGGCCCGTTCCGGGCCGACCGCTTCGCCGCCGCGGTGACCAGCGCCGTCAGGACGGCCCCCAGCGGCCCCTGGTACACGTCGCTGGTCCCCACGCAGCTGGTGCGGCTGCTGGACGACTCGGCCGGGACCGCGGCGCTGCACCGGTTCGACGCCGTGCTGGTCGGCGGCGCGGCCACGGCCGGCAGCCTGCTGGACCGCGCGCGCGAGGCCGGTGTGCGGGTGGTGACCACCTACGGCATGACGGAGACGTGCGGCGGCTGCGTGTACGACGGCCGCCCGCTGGACGGTGTGGACGTCCGCCTGGACGAGACCGGGCGCGTGTGGCTGACCGGTCCCGTGCTGGCCGTCGGCTACCGCGGCCGGCCCGACCTGGACGCCGAGACGTTCACGGTGGACGCCGACGGCGGGCGGTGGCTGCGCACCGGCGACCTCGGTCGGCTCGCCGACGGTGTGCTCACCGTGACCGGCCGCGCCGACGACGTGCTGGTCACCGGGGGTGTGAACGTGGCGCCCGGTCCGGTGGAGGACCTGCTGACCCGCCTGCCGGGCATCCGCGAGGCCTGCGTCGTCGGGGTGCCGGACGCCGAGTGGGGGCAGGCGGTCGTCGCCGTGCTGGTCGTCGGGCCGGACGGTCCCCCGCCGCTCGCCGACCTGCGACGCCACGTGGCGGACCGGCTCGGCGCGGCGGCCGCTCCGCGCCGGATCGTCGTGGTCCCCGCCCTGCCGCTGCGCGGGCCGGGGAAGCCCGACCGCCGCGCCGCCGCCGCCCTCGCTGCGGCCCCGGCCGGGGCCGCGGACCGCGCCGACCCGCACTGACCCGTCCCGACCGGCCCGCAGCGGCAGCGACCGGGCCCGCCCAGCCCCCGACAAGGGCGCCGCGGCCGGCACCGTAGGCTCGGCGCATGGCCACCTGGACGGAATGGGTCGCCGGCGCGCGCCCACGCACGCTGCCCGCGGCGGTCGCACCGGTGCTCGTCGGCACCGGTGCCGCTGCGCAGAGCCACTCCGCCTCGCTGGTCCGCGCGCTGCTGGCGGCGGGCGTCGCACTCGCGCTCCAGGTGGGCGTCAACTACGCCAACGACTACTCCGACGGCGTGCGGGGCACCGACGTCGACCGGGTGGGACCGATGCGCCTGACCGCCTCCGGAGCGGCCCGGCCCGGACACGTGAAGCTGGCGGCGTTCGGGGCGTTCGGCGTGGCCGGCGCCCTGGGGCTGGCGCTGGTGGCCCTGAGCGGCCGCTGGTGGCTGCTGGCCGTCGGCGTGCTGTGCGTGCTGGCCGCCTGGGGGTACACCGGTGGGCGGCGGCCGTACGGCTACCGCGGCCTGGGCGAGGTGGGGGTCTTCGTCTTCTTCGGCCTGGTGGCCACGCTGGGCACCACGTACACGCAGGCCGACGGGCTGACCTGGCCGTCGTGGCTCGGCGCCGTCGGTGTCGGGCTGCTGGCCTGCGCGCTGCTGATGGTGAACAACCTGCGCGACATCCCGACCGACGCCGTGTCGGGCAAGCGGACGCTCGCGGTGCGGCTGGGCGACCACCGTGCCCGACGCGCGTACGCCCTGCTGGTGATGCTGCCGGTGCTGCTCGGGGCGGGCACCGCGTTCGCCTCGGGCTGGGCGCTGATGGTGCTGGCCCTGTTCCCGGCGGCCGTCGCGCTGGCGGTCACCGTGCTGCTCGGCGCGCGCGGACGCGCGCTGGTCCCGGTGCTGGCCGGCACCGGTCTGCTGCAGCTCGGCTACGGCATGCTGCTGGGGCTCGCGCTGGCGCTCTGAGCGCTGCCCGACCCGGCAGGTCGGTCCGCGTCGGCCGGCCGCTCGTCGGCGTCGTCCTCGGGAGCGGTCCGGGGTGCGGCGGCATCGCCGGCCGCGTCGACGATCACCGCGTCACCGACCACCGTGTCGCCGACCACCGTGTCGCCGACCACCGTGTCGCCGAGCGCCGCGTCCACCGCGGCGTCCTCCACGTCGGCGTCCTCCCGCGCGTGCGGTGACAGCACCGGCCGCCCGGCGTGCGCGGCACGCACCGCGGCGCGCTCGGCGAGGTACCGAGCCGCGGCGTCGCGGGGGCCGCCGAGCGCCACGTAGGACAGCCCCCACGCGACGAAGGCCGCGACCAGCAGCGCCGCGAGCGGGTGCAGACCCGCCCAGGCCAGCAGCAGCCAGCTGACCACGAGGAGGGCGACGCGCAGGACGGAGTAGACGACGACGGGCACGGATCCAGCGTAGGTGGCGCTACTTGAGCCCGGAGTAGGAGTGCAGGCCGGAGACGAACAGGTTCACCAGCGTGAAGTTGGCGATCACCACCGCGTACCCGACGAACACGAGGTACGCCGCCCGCCGGCCGTTCCAGCCGCGCGTGGTGCGAGCGTGCAGGTAGGCCGCGTACACCACCCAGGCGACGAAGGTGCCGATCTCCTTGGGGTCCCAGTTCCAGTACCGGCCCCAGGCGTGCTCCGCCCAGATCGCGCCGGCGATCAGGGTGAACGTCCACAGCACGAAGCCGACCGCGTTCAGCCGGAAAGACAGCGCCTCGAGGTCGCGCGGCCCGGGCACCTGCTTCAGCCACGCGAACCGGGGACCGGTGACGCGCCAGCCGGCCAGGCCTCGGCGGAGCGGGTCGGCGGCACCCCACGAGCCGGTCGCGTGCGAGCGCCCCTCCTCGCGGGCCGCCGACAGCAGCTGGAGAGCGGAGGCCGCGAACGCCACCGTGAACACGCCCGTGGCGGAGATGGCCACGCCGACGTGGATCACCAGCCAGTAGCTCTGCAGGGCCGGCGGCACGGCCTCCGCCTTGACGAAGAACAGCAGCAGGTCCGCCGCGAGGGCCAGAACCGCGATGCCCGTCACCACGACGCCGACGAACGCCATCATGCGCCGCCGCTGCACAAGGCTCAGCACGACGACGGCCACCAGCACGCCCACCAGGGTGAACTCGTACATGTTGGCGGTGGGCCAGCGGCCCGCCGCGACGCCGCGCATCAGGATGCCCGCGACCAGCAGGGCCGTGCCGAGGTACGTCGTCGAGCGGGCGATGCCCTCGCTGCGCGCCGAGCGGCCGTCGGGACCGGCGCTGTCGGCCGCAGCCGTCACGCGGTTGTCGTACGGCCCCCCTGCGGCCACCGTCGCCGGTCGCGTCGTCTCCACGGTCGCGTCGCCGACCAGGCCGGCCGCCCCGACGGCGACCGGAGCGCCGACCGTGACTGCGGCGCGCGCCGGGACCGTGCGTGCACGGGCCGCCGAGGTGCGCCGCTGACCGGCTCTCCGCTGTCCCGCCTCCACGATGCCTGCCAGGTCCACCGTGTAGGCGATCCACGCGATGGTGAAGGCGGTCGTCGCCGCCCACACCAGCAGCGTGCTGAGGTCCCCGGTCGTCATGGCGTGTCCTCTCCGGGCAGCTCCCGGCGGCCCAGCGTCGCGGCGAGCACGCGGTCCAGCTCCGGCTGCAGCCCGATGTCGTCACCCCGGGCGAGACCCGCGGCGTTGACCACTGTAGTAGGACCTTGGTCCCGCGTGGCGCGCAGCCAGATGCGACGACGGGGCGCGAACAGAGAGCCCGCCAGGCCCGCCAGCGCCGCGAGAGCGAAGGTGAGCACGAACGCGAGCGCCGGGTCGCGCCGGATGTCGAGGGCGGCGTACCGCGGGAGGCCGTCGAACGTGAACGAGCCGAGCGCGTCCGGCAGCTGCACCGTCTGCCCCGGGCGCACGTAGAGCGTCACCGGCTTGCCGGAGGCGTCCACCGACTCCCTCATGCGGCTGCGGTCCAGCAGGTACACGTTCTGCGGGATGCCGGCGTCCAGGCCGAGGTTCCCCGACCAGACGGAGAGCACCAGCACCGGGTCGTCGGCCTGCGGGCTGACGGACCGCCACACGCCCGTCGCCACCTCCTTGCCGGTGGGCAGCAGGTAGCCGACCAGGCCGATCTGCTTCTGCCCGCCGGAGACGTCCGGCACCTTGATCACGCCGCGGGACGTGTAGACGCTGTCCTGCGGCAGGAAGGGCACCGGCCCCGCGAACGCCACCGCTCCGGACCCGTCCTTCACGGTCACGTCGGGGGCGTAGCCGTTGCCCATCAGGTAGACGTTGGCGCCGTCGACGCTCAGCGGTTGGTTGACCTTGAGCCTGGTGGCCGTGGGGGCGCCGCCCGGCTCCGTCAGGGTGACGTACGCCGTGAAGTCCCGCGCTGTGTTCGTCTCCGGGTCGAACCGGGCGTCCAGCTGGTTCAGCTTGAGCGTGAACGGCACCAGGGACGACGAGGAGTAGAAGCGCCCGCGCTCGAACGGCGAGTACGCCACCTCGGCGTTGGCGAAGCCTTGGCCCTGCACGACGAGCACCTGGCCGCGGTAGTGCAGCACCTGCCCCGTCGCCACCGAGACGAGCAGCCCGATCAGCGCGAGGTGGAACAGCAGGTTGCCGCTCTCGCGCAGGTAGCCCCGCTCGGCGGACACGGACCACGTGCCGGAGCCCTCGTCGTGCACGTCCACCCGGTAGGCGGGCCAGAACGGCAGCCAGCGGCCACGGCGCAGCACCCGTGCGGCGCGCTCGACCACCACCTGCGGCTCGTCGTCGCTCGAGCCGGTGCCCTGCGCGGGGAACCTGCTGAGCCGCCGCGGGGTGCGCGGCGGACGGCCCCGCAGGGCGGCGGCGTGGGCACGCGTGCGGGGCAGGATGCAGCCCACCAGCGAGATGAACAGCAGCAGGTAGATCGCCGAGAACCACACCGACGTGTAGGTGTCGAACATCCCGATGCGGTCGAGGAACGGGCCGAGCGCCGGGTGTTTGGTGAGGAACGCGGCCACCTTCTCCGGGCTCTGCGCCCGCTGCGGGATCAGCGTGCCCGGCACGGCCGCCACCGCCAGCAGCACCAGCAGCAGCAGCGCGACGCGCATGCTGGTCAGCTGTCGCCAGGCCCAGCGGAGCCAGCCGACCGGACCCAGGCTCGGGAGCGTCGGCGAGCTCGGCGCCGGCGGCTCCGCCGGCTCGGCCGCGCCGCCCTGCGCGGGCGGCACCGGCTCGGCCGCGTCCGCGTCGTGCTCCGGCACGAACGTGTCGTGCAGACCTTCCGGCCGGTACCCGCTCATCGCCACCTCTCGTCCGGTGCCCGCCGATCCGTCCTTCCGAACCTGCGGTCCCTGCCTGGATCCCTGTGTGAGCCTGCCGCCCGTACCTGCGGGACGCACCCCGCCGGATGCGTCAGACCACCGGCACGAAGCCCTTCGTCCCGGTCAGCAGCCCCTGCAGCCAGCCGGCCCACGTGCTCCACACGCCGGTGACCATCGCGAGCCCGAGCACCACCAGCAGCCCGCCACCGATCCGCATGACGGCCACCCGGTGGCGGCGCACCAGAGCCATGGCCCGGCTCATCCGCTCGGCGCCGAGCGCCACCAGCAGGAACGGCAGCCCCAGCCCCCCCGAGAACACCGCCGCGAGCAGCGCACCACGCGGCGCCGAGCCGTCGCCGAGCGACAGCGCGAGGATCGCGGCCAGCGTCGGGCCGATGCACGGCGTCCAGCCGAGGCCGAACGTCAGGCCGAGCACCGGCGCGGCCCACACACCCGCACGCGGTGCGAGATGCATCCGGCGCTCCTGCTGCAGGAACGGGACGAACCCGAGGAACGCAAGCCCGAGCAGCGCGACGACGACGCCGAGCACCCGGGAGATCGGCCCCTGCCAGTGCAGCAGCGCCGCGCCGACGGTCCCGGCGAGCGCCCCGAAGGCGACGAACACGACGCCGAACCCGGCGACGAACAGCCCGACGCCGGCCAGCAGCCGCCGCCGTCCCGCCCGTTCGTCGGCCCCGTCTGCACCGCCGGCACTCCCGGTCGCGGCTGCACCCGACGGCCTCGTCACCACCCCCAGCGCACTGCCGAGGTAGCCGAGGTAGCCCGGCACCAGGGGCAGCACGCACGGCGAGGCGAAGCTGACCACCCCGGCGAGCAGCGCCACGGGCACCGCCAGCAGCAGCGACCCGCTGGCCACCGTCTGCCCGAACGCGTCGCCGATGCCGGCTGCCAGGCTCATCCGGCCGTCCCGGAGCTGCTGGGGGCCGGCGTCGCGACCGACGACGGGCCCGACGTCGAACCCGCCGTCGAACCGTCGGCCGGCTCGGCCAGCAGCGAGTCGACCAGCGAGCGCAGCGTCGACGGGTCGGCAAGGCCGAGGATGCGGGCGGCGACCTTGCCCTGCTTGTCCAGGAGCACGGTGGTGGGGACGGCGTTCACCGGCACCACGCCCTGCAGTGCCGCGACGGCGGAGCCGTCCGTGTCCTGGATCGAGGGGAACGGCACGGAGAACTGCCGTACGAACGCGTTCGCGGCGCCGGCGGCGTCGGTGCCGTTGATGCCGAGCACCTTGAGGCCCTTCGCGGCGTCGTCGTTGGCGATCGCCACGAGCGACGGCGCCTCGGCACGGCACGGCGGGCACGCCGCGTACCAGGTGTTGAGCAGCACCACGTGGCCCCGCCACGCGCTGACGTCCTGCGTCGCACCGCTGTAGTCGGTCCCGGACAGCGTCACCGGCCCCTTGCGCTGACCGACCGGCCAGGATGTGGTGCTGCCGTCACCGGACTGGTAGCCCTGGTCGACCACATCGGCCGGGCGGCTCGGCGGCCGCGCCTGGGCAGCGCAGCCGGCCACCGCGACGGTCATCACCAGCCCGGCCGCGACTGCGAGCGCCGCGCGCCGACGACGCCCACGCATCGCCGCCATCACGCCCCCGCCACCGTGGACGCGCCGACCAGCAGCGCCGCCGCCGGTTCGCAGTACCCGATGCCCACCAGGGCGTCCCCCTCGAACCGCAGGGAGGTCAACGAGCCGAGGGCGCACTGCCTCCGGCGCGGGTCGTGCCAGAGCCGACGCCCCTCGAGGGCCATCCGGGTGATCCAGATCGGTAGCTGGTGGCTGACCAGCACCGCCTCGTGCCCGCGGGCGGCGTCGCGTGCCTCGGCCACCGCGGCGAGCATTCGTTCCGCCTGCTGCGTGTAGGGCTCCCCCCAGGACGGCCGGAACGGGTTGCGCAGGTACGGCCAGTGCCGCACGTGCCGCAACGACCCGTCGCCGACGCCGAAGGTCATGCCCTCGAAGTGGTTCTCCGCCTCCAGCAGGCGCGGGTCGCTGCCGATCGGCAGGTCGAAGGCTGCGGCCACGGGTGCCGCCGTCTCCTGCGCCCGCTGCAGGGGCGAGGCGATCACCACGGTGACGTCACGGCGCACCCCACCGGCCTCGAGCACCGGGTCGGCGTCCGGGCCGGTGCCGGCCTGCACGCCGGCCAGGTAGTCGGCCACCACCTGCGCCATGCGCGCACCGGCTTCCGAGAGGTGGTAGCCGGGCAGGCGGCCGTAGAGGATGCCCTCGGGGTTGTGCACCTCGCCGTGGCGCAGCAGATGGACCGTGGTCGTGACCATGGGCCTAGTGTTGCAGCCATTTCCGGGGGTAATGAGCCGCGTCAGTGATCCGACGCCTCGCGCAGCCTGGTCTCCACCACGGCCATCGCGTCGCCGACCGCGGCGAGCTGCTCGTCGGTCAGCACGTCGACGAGGTGGGCGCGGACGCTCGCGACGTGGCCGGGGGCCGCATCCACCAGCCGCTGGAAGCCCGCGTCCGTCAGGGTGCACTCCACGCCCCGCAGGTCCGACCTGCACGCGCGCCGGCCCACCAAGCCGGCCTGCTCCATCCGTGCGATGGTGTGGGTGAGGCGACTGCGGGAGTGGCCGATCCCACTGGCCAGCTCGGACATCCGCAGCGTGCGGCCGGGGGCTTCGGAGAGCCGCACCATCACCTCGTACTCGTGCAGGGAGAGACCGCACTGCTCGTCGAGCTCGCGGCCGAGCGTCTCGAGCAGCAGGGCGACGCCGTCGCGGAAGGCGCGCCAGTGCCGCTGCTGCTCCGCGGACAGCCAGCGCGTGCCCTGCTCCGTCGTCCCAGCGCCCGTGGCCACCGTCGCGCTCCCCTCGTCGTGCTCGTCCCGGTCCACCTGTCGTGCACCCCTTGCATCCACTGCCCGAGTGTAGTAGAAAGTTCAACGACTCAGTTGACTATTCAACCAAACCGGCCGGACACGGCCACGGAGGTACTCGCGATGACCAGCACCACCACCACCGCCCTGCCGCAGGGTCTGTCCGCCGGCACCTGGGCCCTCGACCCGTCGCACAGCGAGGCCAGCTTCACCGTCCGCCACGCCGGCATCTCCAAGGTCCGCGGCACCGTCGCGATCGTCTCCGGCGAGCTGGTGCTCGGCGAGACCCTCGCGGACTCGAGCCTGACCGCGACCCTCGACCCGGGCACCGTCAGCACGGGCGACGCCAACCGCGACGGCCACCTCAAGAGCGGTGACTTCTTCGACGTGGAGAAGTTCGGTCAGTGGACGTTCGTGTCCACCGAGATCCGCCAGGCGGGCGGCAGCACCTTCGAGATCGCCGGGGACCTGACCATCCACGGCGTGACGCAGCGCGTCGAGCTCGCCACCGAGTTCAACGGCACCGCGACCGACCCGTTCGGCAACCTGCGCGCCGGCGGCGAGGCGACCACCACGATCTCCCGCAAGGACTTCGGCCTGACGTGGAACGCCGCCCTCGAGGCCGGCGGCGTGCTCGTCGCCGACAAGGTCCGCGTCGACCTCGACGTGTCGGCGATCAAGCAGGCCTGAGCACCTGCTCGCACGCCGTCCCGGACCGCGGTCCGGACGGAACGACGAGGCCCGGTCCGTGACGCGCGGGCCGGGCTTCGTCGTACCCGGCCTCGCCGTCCGCCACCTCGTCACGCCCGGCCTCACGCCCCCTCGCCCTCGACCGCGCGGCGCCGGCCGTGGCCGTGCCCGTGGAACGCGAGGATCTGCAGCTCCGAGGCGACATCGACGGACCGCACGTCGACGTCCTCGGGCACCCGCAGCACCGCGGGCGCGAACGTGAGGATGCCCGTGACCCCCGCCGCGACCAGCAGGTCCGCCACGTCCTGCGCCGCGGCAGCCGGGGTGGTGATCACGCCGATGGTCGCGCCCTGCACCGCGACCAGCTCGGCCAACGCCTCCAGCGGGCGCACCGGCAGCCCGGCCACCACCGTGCCCACCACGGCGGGGTCCACGTCGACCAGCCCGACCAGGGTGAACCCCCGCTGCGGTATGCCCGCGTAGCCGGCGAGCGCCCGCCCCAGGTTGCCGACACCCACCACGACGATGCGCTGGGGCACCGCCATGCCCAGCACGCGGCCGATCTGCTCCCGCAGGTGCGGCACGTCGTACCCCACGCCGCGGCGGCCGTAGGTGCCCAGGAACGACAGGTCCTTGCGCAGCAGGGCCGGCTGCACGCCGGTCCGCGTCGCGAGCTCCTCCGACGAGGTGAGCAGGTGCCCCTCGGCCGCGACGGCGTCGAGCGTGCGGAGGTAGGCCGGGAGCCGGGCGACGGTGGCCGCCGGCACCTGCGGACGGGCGCGCACCGGTGTCACCGCACCGAGGCTAGGGCCAGCAGGCCCGTGCGACCAGCGTGGCGTCAGGACCGGACGAGGGCGCGCCGCAGCGCCTCCGGGTCGACGCGCCACCACGCGTGCCGCACGCCGTCCACCTCGACCACGGGGACCAGGTCGCCGTACTCCTCGAGGAGGTCGCGGCCGCCGGGAGCCGGCTCGTCGTCCACGTCGACCTCCGTCCACTCCGTGCCGGTGCGCGCGCAGACGTCGGCCACCACAGCCCGCGCCTCGACGCACAGATGGCAGCCGACCCGTCCGTACAGCACCACGCGCGGAGAGCTCACACCGGCCACGGTAGGCGATCGCCGATCCGGCCGGCCCCCGTGCCGCCCGCCGCCCCGCTGCGGGCGGCACCGGGCCGTCTGGCTACAGTGACGGGGTGGCCCCGACGACCGAACCGTCCGACGTGACGGCGCCGGACGAGGAGAGGCCCCCGGCGGGGTCGGCGACCGACGAGCAGGCCGGCCGCGCCGCCGCGCGCGAGGCGGTGGTAGGCCCCGGCGCCCCGCCGCACGGGCGGGTCGGCGCCTTCTTCGACGTCGACAACACGATCATCCGGGGTGCGAGCGCCTTCCACCTCGCGGTGGGGCTGTACCGGCGGGGCTTCTTCCGGCGGTTCGACATCGTCCGGTTCGCCCTGCACCAGGCGCGCTACCTCCTGTTCGGCGAGAACAAGCAGCAGATCGACGAGCTGCGGTCCGAGGCGCTGGCGATCATGCGCGGCCACTCCGTGGCGGAGGTCGCACTGATCGCCGAGGACGTCTACGACGAGGTGCTCACGCTGCGCATCTATCCGGGAACCCGTCGCCTCCTGGACGAGCACGTCGCCGCGGGCCACGCCGTATGGCTGGTGACCGCCACGCCGGTGGAGGTCGGCGAGCTGATCGCCCGGAGGCTGGGCGCCACCGGCGCGCTCGGCACGGTCGCCGAGCACCGCGACGGCTTCTACACGGGACGGCTCGTCGGCGACCTGCTGCACGGCGAGGCCAAGGCCGCCGCCGTGCGGGCCCTCGCCGAGCGGGAGGGCATCGACCTCACGTCGTCGTTCGCGTACGGCGACTCGGCGCACGACGTGCCGATCCTGTCGCTGGTGGGCCATCCGTTCGCCATCAACCCGGACCGCCGACTGCGCCGCCACGCCGCGGAGGTCGGCTGGCCGGTCCGCGAGTTCCGCGCCCGCCGCCGCGCCACCCGCCGCAGCATCAACGCCGCCAGCCTCGCCGGGCTGGCGTGGGTCGCCGGGCTGGTGGCCCGAGCCGTCCGTCGCTCCCTGGCGGACCGTCCATGACCGCCCGGCAGCCGACCGGACGGACTGAGCGGGGAGCGCTCGACGACGAGGCCCGCACCGCACCGTGGGACGGGCGGCACCGGCCGGGGGCGCCCGTCCGCGTGCGCACCGCGCAGGCCGAGGACGCCGGCGCACTCGCCGAGCTCGCGGCCGTCACGTTCCCGCTCGCGTGCCCGCCCGGCTCCACCCCGGCCGACCAGCAGGCCTTCCTCGCGCAGCACCTGTCCGCCGAGCGGTTCGCCGGCTACGCCGCCGACCCCTCGCGGGTGCTGCTGGTGGCCGACGACCCCACCGGCGCCCTGCTGGGCTACACGATGCTGGTGCAGGCGACGCCGGCCGACCCCGACGTGCGCGCCGCGCTGACCCTGTCCCCCGCCGTCGAGCTGTCCAAGTGCTACGTGCACCC
>NCKG01000307.1:0-1952 GCA_002279095.1 Cellulomonas sp. 14-74-6 | reverse complement strand
AGGCGTTCCAGGTAATCGGGCAGCAGCACGGTGCCGCGCTCCCGGGCGCGAGCCGACAGCTGCCGCCGCTCGGTGTCGGTGAGCCCCGCCGCCGCTCCTACGACCACCACGTCGATCCCGTCGAGCAGCGCCGCCACCACCGTCGCCGCCTGTGCTCCCGGATCCGGCACCATCGCGAGACGCCCGAGGTCCACCCCCGCCTGCGCGGCAGCGAGCAGCCCCAGGTCCGGCCGTCCCACCGCAGCCGCCCACGCCCCGTGCCGGCAGGCGTGCGCCAGCATCGTCAGCACCAGGGAGGTCGACCCCGTCACCACCGTGGTGTCGCCGCGGCGCAGGCCACCGGGGAGCACCGGCGCCAGCTCCGCAGGAACGTCCATCGGTGGCCGTTCGGTGGTGAGCAGCGAGGCCGTCGGCTGCACGGGACGACCCTCGTCGTCGGCCGCGACCCCGCCACCGATGCCGAGCACGCTGCGTGCACCGGTGCGGAGCTCCGCCCTCGCCAGCGCGGCGCGGGCCCGAGCCGCCCGCTCCTCGCGATCCTGGGCGACTGGCATGTCAGAATTCCTCCTCCCGACCGCGTGCAGCGCTGCAGCCGGTCAAATGCGTTCGAACGTGTGTTCGAACGGCACCAGTACACGCCGTCCCGACCCGGGTGTCAATCCGCCTGCTCAGCCCTGTGGACACCCCCGCGCCCGACGCCGCGTCACCGCGCGGACCGTCCACCGACCGGCCACCATGGGACCGTGGCACTCTCTCTGAACCGGCCCGTCGCGCCCGATCCCTACGCCCTCCTCCCGCAGGTCCCGGCGTTCACGCTGCGCTCGGACGACGTCACCGACGGCGCCCGCCTGCCCGACGCCGCAACCAACACCCCTCGCGGCGACAACGTCTCGCCGCAGCTGAGCTGGTCCGGCTTCCCACCGGAGACCGCCGCCTTCGCCGTCAGCTGCTTCGACCCCGACGCCCCGGGCGTCGCCGGTTGGTGGCACTGGACCGTGCTCGGCGTGCCGGCCGACGTCACGTCTCTCGACCGCGGCGCGGGCCGTCCCGACGGCCACGGCCTGCCCTCGGGGGCGATCCAGCTGCGCGGGGACGACGGCGTCCCCGGGTACGTCGGCGCCGCCCCACCGCCCGGTGACCAGGTGCACCGCTACTACTTCGTCGTGCACGCGCTGGACACCGCCGACCTCGGCCTCGCGGCCGACACCCCGCCCGGTGCCGCCAGCTGCGCGCTCGTGTTCCACACGATCGCCCGTGCCGTCCTGGTCGGCACCTACCAGCGCTGAACCGGGCGGCTACCCTCCCGCCATGGCTCCCGTCTCGCTCACCTGGCTGCGCGCCCTGGACCGTCCCGACCTGCTCGCACCCTCGACGGCCACGGCCCTCACGTCCTGGGCGTCGACGCGTCCTGAGGTCGCGGACGAGGTCCGGGTCGCCGAGATCGATCCCGACCTGGCGGACACCGCAGCCATGACCGAGGCGTACGGCCTGCCGCTCTCCGCGTCGGTGAACTGCGTGCTCGTGGCCGGACGGCGCGCCGGCGACGAGCGGATCGCGGCGGCGGCCGTGCGCGCCACCACCCGTGCCGACGTGAACAACGCCGTGAAGCGGCTGCTCGACGTCCGCAAGGCCTCGTTCCTCCCGATGGACCGGGCGGTGGCCGACTCCGGGATGGAGTACGGCGGCATCACGCCCCTCGGCCTGCCGCCCGAGTACCGCGTGCTCGTCGACGCGTCCGTGCAGCAGTCGCACCCCGACAGCGGGGAGCCGGTGATCATCGGCAGCGGCCTGCGTCGCTCGAAGCTGCTGCTCCCGGGCTCGCTGCTGGCGTCCGCACCCGGCGTCGAGGTCGTCGAGGGGCTCGCCCTCGGCTGAGCCCCCGGGGCACCGCGGGACCCGCGCGCCCTACCGCCGTGCCGGTCCGGACGGGCATGCCCGGGTCGCTACGCCGG
>NCKG01000306.1:0-1979 GCA_002279095.1 Cellulomonas sp. 14-74-6 | reverse complement strand
GCGGACGGCGCCCCCCATGGGGTGGCTGTGCTCCCCGGCGGTCGCGTCACTCTCGAGGACGCCTTTGCCTACTCCAAGTTCGCCCGCACCGTGTTGTGCATCAACTACGTGGTCCATCGCGCCCGTCCGTACTCCGCGGAGGAGGAGCAGTTCCTCGCCCACGCGGTCGCCGGTCGCACGCTCGAGGTGACCTTCGCGGACCTCGCCGCCGCGCCCGCCGTGCTGCTGGCCGGGCTGGAGGCCGAGGAGGAGGGCGGCATCCTGTTCGTCCGCCTCCGCCAGGCGGTCCGGGCGCACAAGCTCCGGGTGCTGTCCGTCGCGCCGTTCGCCACCCGCGGTCTCGAGCGGCTGTCCGGCACGCTGCTGCCGGCCGCGCCCGGCACCGAGGCCGAGGTGCTGGACGGCCTGGTCGCCGGCTCGTCCGACTCCCTGCTGTCGGACGCGGCTGCCGCGCTGACCGCCCCGGGAGCCGTGGTGCTCGTCGGGGAGCGGCTCGCCGCTGCACCCGGAGCCCTGTCGGCCGCCCTGCGGCTGGCTGAGCGGACGGGCGCCAAGCTCGCGTGGGTGCCCCGCCGTGCCGGTGAGCGCGGTGCGGTCGAGGCCGGCACGCTGCCGGGTCTGCTGCCCGGCGGACGTCCGGTGGACGACTCCGCCGCTCGCGTCGACCTCGCCGCCGTCTGGGGCGTCGAGAGCCTGCCCGCCGAGCGCGGCCGGTCGCTGACGGAGATCCTCGCCGCGGCCGAGGCCGGGCTGCTCGGCGGCCTCGTGGTCGGCGGTGTCGAGCTCGCGGACCTGCCGGACCCGGCGCAGGCGCGCCGGGCGCTGCAGGCGGTCCCGTTCGTCGTGTCGCTCGAGGTGCGCGCCTCCGAGGTGACGGCGCTGGCGGACGTGGTCCTGCCGGTCGCCCCGCCGGTGGAGAAGGCCGGCACGTTCGTCACGTGGGAGGGCCGTCCGCGGCCGTTCCCGCAGGCGCTGGCCAGCCACCAGATGGCCGACCACCGCGTGCTCGACCTGCTGGCGGACGCGCTCGGCCAGCCGCTCGGGCTGCAGACCGTCGCCGCCGTGCACGCCGAGCTCGACCAGCTCGGCGGCTGGGACGGTGCCCGGGTCCCGGCCCCCGCCGTCGACGCCGCGCAGCCTCCGGCCGTGCCCGACGGGTCGGCCGTGCTGGCCACCTGGCACCAGCTGGTCGACGCCGGCCGGCTGCAGACGGGTGAGCCGTTCCTGGCCGGCACCGCCAAGCGGCCGGTCGCCCGGGTGTCCGCCGCCACGGCGGCCGCCGTCGGCGTGGCGGACGGCGGGTCGTTGACCGTCGGCACGGACGCCGGGAGCATCACGCTGCCGGTCCTGGTCACCGACATGCCGGACCGGGTGGTCTGGCTGCCGACCAACTCGGTCGGCAGCGCGGTGCGGGACGCGCTGGGGGCGGACGCCGGAGCGGTGGTGCGTCTGAGCGCCGCCGTGCTGGACACCGTCGGCGGGGTCACCGCCGACGCGACGGGTGAAGGGGTCACGGCGTGAACGCGTTCAGCGTGGCGGCGGCCGTCGGCGGCGCGCCGGCGGGTGCCGACTTCAGTCACGACACGTGGTGGATCTGGGCGATCAAGGCCGTCGCGATCCTGGTGTTCATGCTGCTGTCGGTGCTGTTCGCCATCTGGTTCGAGCGGCGCATCGTCGCCCGCATGCAGGTGCGTCCCGGCCCGAACGTGCACGGCCCGTTCGGTCTGCTCCAGTCCCTCGCAGATGCGATGAAGCTCCTGGTCAAGGAGGACATCGACGTCTCCGCGGCGGACAAGGTCGTCTACCTGGTCGCGCCGATGGTCGCGGTGTTCTGCTCCCTGCTCACGTTCGCGGTGATCCCGCTGGGCCCGCAGGTCAGCCTGTTCGGGCACAGCACACCGCTCCAGCTGACGGACTTCCCGGTGGCGGTCCTCTACATCCTGGCGGCGTCGTCGGTCGGCGTGTACGGCATCGTGCTC
>NCKG01000305.1:0-1990 GCA_002279095.1 Cellulomonas sp. 14-74-6 | reverse complement strand
GCCTGAGCTGCGCGACGGTGAGCCGGTGCTGCTGAACTACTGGGTGGAGAACGCCCGGACGGCCACCGTCGTCGCGGAGAGCTACTCGGCGAGTCCCGTGACGCGCGAGCTGACCCCTGCCGCGCTCGGCGCAGACCTGTACCGGACACTGTCCGGCGCTCGCATCGGCGCCCGGCTGCTCCAGGTGAGCCCGCCGGGGACCGGGGCCGGGAACGACGTGCCCACCGTCACCGTGGTCGACGTCCTGTCGCTGCGCGCCACCGGCCAGCGCGTCGACCCGCCGCAGGGCCTTCCCACCGTGAAGCTCGCCGCGGACGGTGCGCCGACGCTGACGCCGACCGGGACGGACCCGCCCACCTCCCTGGTCGCCCAGCCGCTGATCCGTGGCTCCGGTCGCCAGGTGGCGCGGAGCGACACGGTGACGGTCCAGTACGTCGGCTTCTCCTGGAAGACGGGCGAGGCGTTCGACTCCACCTGGAGCCGGGGCTCGCCGTCCTCGTTCTCCCTCGTGGACGTCCCCGCGTGGGCCGCCGGCCTGGCCGACCAGCCGGTCGGCTCGCAGCTGCTGCTCGTGGTCCCGCCGACGTACGCGCTGGGTGCCACGCAGAGCCAGGAGCTGTCCGGACAGACCGTCGTGTTCGTCGTCGACATCCTGGCGGTCGCCGCCGGAGGGAGCTCATGAGCCTCGCCCTGCGTGTCATCCCGTGCCTCGACGTGGACGCCGGTCGCGTCGTCAAGGGCGTGAACTTCGAGAACCTTCGCGATGCCGGCGACCCGGTGGAGCTCGCGCGTCGTTACGACGCGGAGGGTGCCGACGAGGTCACGTTCCTCGACGTGTCGGCGTCGTCGGCGGGACGCGAGACGACGTACGACGTGGTGCGGCGCACCGCCGAGCAGGTGTTCGTGCCGCTGACCGTGGGCGGCGGCGTCCGCTCGGCGCAGGACGTGGACCAGCTGCTCCGGGCCGGTGCCGACAAGGTGGGCGTCAACACCGCGGCGATCGCCCGGCCCGAGCTCATCGCGGAGATCGCGCAGCGCTTCGGCTCGCAGGTCCTCGTCCTGTCCGTCGACGCCCGCCGTTGCATCGGCGAGACCCGGACGTCGTCGGGCTACGAGGTGACCACCCACGGCGGTCGACGCGGAACGGGGATCGACGCCGTGGAGTGGGCCGCCCGTGCCGCCGAGCTCGGCGCAGGAGAGATCCTGCTCAACTCGATGGACGCAGACGGGACGGAGGCCGGGTTCGACCTCCGGATGCTGACCGATGTGCGCGCAGCGGTCAGCGTGCCGCTGATCGCCAGCGGCGGGGCCGGTGCACCGGCGCACTTCGTCGAGGCGGCGCGGGCGGGCGCTGACGCGGTGCTCGCGGCGAGCGTGTTCCACTTCGGGCAGCTGACGGTCCGCCAGGTCAAGGACGCGCTGCGCGCCGCGGGGGTCACGGTCCGCTGACGTGGGCACCCGCACCCGGGCGCTCCTGATGGACCGGGACCCGGCTGCCCGGCGTCGCCGTGGCAGGATCCTGGGGTGCCCGCTGAGCCCTTCGCCGCCCCGGCCGTCCCTGGTTCCACCGGTCTTGACCCGGCCGTCTCGGCGCGCCTCGCGCACGACGCGGCAGGTCTGGTCGCCGCCGTCATCCAGCAGCACGACACGCACGAGGTTCTGATGCTCGGCTGGATGGACGACGAGGCGCTGCACCGGACGCTCACCACGGGGCGCGTCACGTTCTGGAGCCGTTCCAGGCGCGAGTACTGGCGCAAGGGCGACACGTCCGGCCACGTCCAGCTGGTCCGTTCGGTCGACCTCGACTGCGACGGCGACGCCGTGCTGGTGCAGGTCGAGCAGGTCGGCGCCGCGTGCCACACCGGGGCTCGTTCGTGCTTCGACGCCGGAGGTCCCCTCCCCGCCGTGGTGGGCGAATGAGCGCGCCCGGCCCGACGGCCCCGGAGGAGACGGCGCCGGTCGACGCCGTCGAGGTCCCATGGGGGTCCAC
>NCKG01000304.1:0-2016 GCA_002279095.1 Cellulomonas sp. 14-74-6 | reverse complement strand
CGTTCGTCGCCGGTGACCTCGCGCTGGTGACGGCCCTGCTGGAGGTCCGCAAGCACGCGGGCCTGATCGTGCCCGGGCCGGTGCAGGCGGCGATGACCGTGGCGCTGGACGACGACGCGCACGTGGCGGAGCAACGCGCTCGCTACGCACGTCGACGTCGGGTGCTGCGGGCGGCGTTGGAGGAGGCCGGGTACACGGTGGACCGTTCGGCGGCCGGCCTGTACCTGTGGACCCGTCCGGCGGCCGGTGGGCAGGACTCGTGGGCGACCGTGGACGACCTGGCCGGCCTGGGCATCTTGGTGGCGCCCGGTGCGTTCTACGGGACGGCGGGAAGCGGCCACGTGCGCATCGCTCTGACTGCGTCGGACGAGCGCGTCGGCGAGGCCGCGGCTCGCCTGGCAGGGGCATGACGGACCGTGTGAGTCGCGTCACACGTGGGACGAACGTCCGCTGGACGTTGGTCGTGTGACGAATTCGGCGGGTACTGTCACGCCACATCCTGCGGGGCCCTCACCACTGGCCCCGCCCGCTGAGGTACGCGACGATGCGGCTCATCCGGCCGGTGCAGGAAGGACGAACATGACGGAGACCCTCTCGGCGCCCACGCAGACGCCGGTCCAGCTGGTGGTGGACGGCCAGGCCCGTGACCTGCCGATCGTCACCGCGACCGAGGGCAACGACGGCATCGTCGTCTCCTCGCTGCTGCGCGACACCGGCCTGGTGACCGTGGACCCCGGCTTCATGAACACCGCCTCGTGCGAGTCGAAGATCACCTACATCGACGGCGACGCGGGCATCCTGCGCTACCGCGGCTACCCGATCGACCAGCTCGCGGAGAGCTCCAGCTTCCTCGAGGTGGCGTACCTGCTGATCCACGGGGAGCTGCCGTCGCCGAGCGAGCTCGACAGCTTCGTCGAGCGGGTGAACCGGCACACGCTGGTGCACGAGGACTTCCGCACCTTCATGGGGACGTTTCCGCGCGGTGCGCACCCGATGGCCGTGATGGCCTCGGCGGTCAACGCGCTGTCGACCTTCTACCCCGAGTCGCTGGACCCGTTCGACCCCGAGGCGGTCGAGCTGGCCACCGTGCTGATCCTCGCGAAGACCCGCACCATCACCTCGTACGTGTACCGCGCGTCCAAGGGCGAGCCGCTGCTCTACCCCGACTACTCGCGCGGCTACGTCGAGGACTTCCTCCGCATGGCGTTCGCGGTGCCGTACCAGCAGTGGGCGCCGAACCCGGTCGCCGTCAAGGCCCTGGACAAGCTGCTGATCCTGCATGCCGACCACGAGCAGAACTGCTCCACGTCGACCGTGCGGATCGTCGGCTCGAGCCACGCCAACGTGTACGCGTCGGTCGCGGCGGGCATCAACGCCCTGTCCGGCCCGCTGCACGGCGGGGCCAACGAGGCCGTGCTCAAGATGCTCGTGGAGATCCAGAAGAACGGTGGCGACGCCACGTCGTTCATGCGGCGGGTCAAGGACAAGGAGGCCGGCGTCCGGCTGATGGGCTTCGGGCACCGCGTCTACAAGAACTACGACCCGCGCGCGGCGATCGTGAAGCAGAGCGCGCACGACGTGCTGCAGGCGCTCGGCACTCAGGACGAGCTGCTGGACATCGCCCTCCGCCTGGAGGAGATCGCGCTCTCCGACGACTACTTCATCTCGCGCAAGCTGTACCCGAACGTGGACTTCTACACGGGCCTGATCTACAAGGCGATGGGGTTCACCGAGGACATGTTCACGCCGCTGTTCGCCCTGGGACGCATGCCCGGGTGGATCGCGCAGTGGCGGGAGATGATGAACGACCCGCAGACCAAGATCGGGCGGCCTCGGCAGATCTACACCGGTGCCGTCGAGCGGGAGTACGTGCCGGTCGAGCAGCGCTGACCTGGGCGCTCGTCGCCGCACCGGTCGCCCCGCGGCGTGCCGCACGGCGCGAGGTGCGGGGCCGGGCCCGGGGCCCGTGTCGGCGGGAGCGCGGCGGCTGTCAGGTGGCGAGCGTCAGTCGTACCT
>NCKG01000303.1:0-2017 GCA_002279095.1 Cellulomonas sp. 14-74-6 | reverse complement strand
ACGAGCACCGGCGTGAAGGACAGCGACACGGCGGCGGCCCCGGCCGAGCGCAGGTTCTGCGCGATCTCGGGGATGTGCCGGTGGGTGCCCGCCACCGAGTAGGGCGTGGCCGCGCCGAGCGCCTCGGCGGCGAGCAGGTGCGGGCGCAACGCCTTCCCGGCGCCCGAGTACCCGACCGCGAGCACCGCGACCACGTCCTGCGGGTCGACCAGACCGGCGGCGACACCGGGCTGGAGGCCGAGCGTCACCGCCGTGACGTTGCAGCCGGGCACGGCGATGCGGCGCGCGCCGGCGAGTGCCGTCCGCTGCGTGTCGGCGTGCTCCGCTCGGATCAGCTCCGGCAGGCCGTAGGGCCACGTGCCGGCGTGCGGGCTGCCGTAGAAGGCCTCCCAGTCGGCGGCGTCCACCAGCCGGTGGTCGGCACCGAGGTCCACCAGCACGGCACCGGAGCCCAGCGCCTCCAGCTCGGCGGCGATCCGGCCGCTCGCACCGTGCGGCAGGGCCAGGACGACGACGTCGTGACCGGCGAGCGCCTCCACGGAGGTCGGTTCGAGCACACGGTCGGCGAGCGCGTGCAGGTGGGGGTGGTGCTCCGCGAGCGTGCTGCCGGCGTTGCTGTGCGCCGTCAGCGTGCCGACCCGGGCCTCCGGGTGGCCGAGCAGCAGCCGCAGCATCTCGCCGCCCGCGTACCCGCTCGCGCCGGCGACGGCGACGGTGAAGGACATGTGCATGAACATACACCACAGTGCACGACGATTCGTCTGCCCGCGCCGTGTCGCGCCCCGCGCTTTGATGGTGCCATGCGCGCTGTCGTCGCC
The DNA here is from genome assembly GCA_002279095.1 of Cellulomonas sp. 14-74-6. GTDB lineage: Bacteria > Actinomycetota > Actinomycetes > Actinomycetales > Cellulomonadaceae > Cellulomonas. The sequence continues at coordinate 1,199 of NCKG01000303.1, read as the reverse complement.
ACCGCCCCGGGCGGTCCGGAGGTCCTGCGGGTCGTCGAGCTCCCCGACCCGGAGCCGCGACCCGACGAGGCGGTGGTCGCCGTCGCCGCGGCGGGCGTGAACTTCATCGACACCTACCGCAGGTCAGGTCTCTACCCGATGCGCTATCCCCACGTCGTCGGCTCGGAGGGCGCCGGTCGGGTGGTGGCGCTGGGCGCCTCCGTCACCGGGGTGGCGGTGGGCGACCGCGTCGCGTGGACCGCCGCGAACGGGTCGTACGCCGAGCTCGCCACCGTGCGCGCCTCGGACCTCGTCCCCGTGCCGGACGGGGTGTCGGACGAGACGGCTGCGGCGATCCCGATGCAGGGCATCACCGCCCACTACCTGGTCACCTCGACCGTGGAGCTGCGACCGGGGGACGACGTGCTGCTGCACGCCGCGGCCGGCGGAGTGGGTCTGCTCGCCACGCAGCTCGCCACATTGCGTGGCGCGCGGGTGATCGGCACGGTGGGCACCCCTGCCAAGGAGGAGCTGGCGCGCCAGGCCGGAGCGACGGACGTGATCCGGTACCGGGAGCTCGACGACCTGACGCGACAGCTCCCGGCACTCGTCCGCGAGCTGACGTCGGGGGTCGGTGTGCGTGCGGCGTACGACTCCGTCGGCAAGGACACCTTCGACGCCTCCCTGGCCAGCGTGCGGCCCCGCGGGACGCTGGTGCTGTTCGGTGCGTCGTCCGGACCGGTGCCGCCCGTCGACCCGCAGCGCCTCAACGCCGCGGGCTCGGTGTACCTGACGAGGCCCTCGCTCGGCGCCTACACCGCCACGCGCGAGGAGCTGCTGGGCCGCACCGACGAGCTGTTCGCCCTGCTCGCGGACGGACGGCTGTCGGTCAGGGTCGGGGCCACGTTCCCCCTGCGGGACGCCGCCGAGGCGCACCGAGCCCTGGAAGGCCGCCGCACCGCGGGCAAGGTGCTGCTCACGCTCTGAGCCTCGCGGCCGGCGCCCGCGTCGGGCAGCGGTGCTGCCTCAGCCCCGGTCGCCCCGCGCGAGCTGCCGTTCGACGCGCCTGTCCGGGACCAGCCACAGCAGCGCGACCCCGGCGTACAGCGCCATGGAGACCCACGGCTCCACGAACGCCATGCCGACGCCCGCGGCGTAGACGAACGGCGAGATCCGCCCCTTGAGGTCCGCTCCGACCGCCAGCGCGAGCGTGGACCTCG
>NCKG01000025.1:0-13064 GCA_002279095.1 Cellulomonas sp. 14-74-6 | reverse complement strand
GTGCTGGTGCTCGACGTGGAGCACCACGCCAACCTGCTGCCGTGGGTGCACGCCGCCCGCGCCCGCCACCGCACCACGATCCTGCCGGTGGCGGTCACCGTCGCGGCGACGCTGGCCGCGCTGCGCGCCGAGCTCGCGGCCAACGAGTACGCCCTGGTCACCGTCACGGGGGCGTCGAACGTCACCGGTGAGGCGCTGCCCCTGGACGACGTGGTGGCGGCGGCGCACCAGGCCGGTGCCCGGGTGGCCGTCGACGGTGCCCAGCTGGTGCCGCACCGCGGGTTCTCGCTGGCCGCCACGGGCGCGGACTACGTCGCCTTCTCGGGGCACAAGACCTACGCGCCGTTCGGTGCGGGCGCTCTGGTGGGTCGGCGGGACTGGCTCGACGCGGGCGCGCCGTACCTGGCCGGCGGCGGTGCGGTGCGGGACGTGCGGCCGGACCGGACGTTGTGGCAGCCGGCACCGGCGCGCCACGAGGCGGGCTCGCCGAACGTGATGGGCGCGGTGGCGCTCGCGAAGGGGTGCAAGACGCTGGTCGCCCTGCCGGCCGGGGCGCTGACGACGCACCAGGAGTCGCTGCGGTCCCGGCGTGTGGCGGGGCTCGAGGCGCTGCCCGGGGTGCGGGTGCTGCGGGTGTGGCCCGACTCGGTGGACCCGGTCGGCGTGGTCAGCTTCGCGGTGGCGGACCTGGACCCGGGGCTGGTCGCCGCGGTGCTGTCCGCCGAGCACGGGATCGGCGTGCGGGACGGGCGGTTCTGCGCGCACCCGCTGCTGGCGCACCTGTCGGCCTCGGACGGTGCGGTGCGCGCGTCGGTGGGCGTGGGGACGACGAGCGAGGCGGTCGATCGCCTGGTCACGGCCCTGGGCCGACTGTTGGTGGAGGGGCCGGCCGCGGAGTACACGGTGGTGGACGGCTGCTGGACGGTGGCCGACGACCCGCGGCCGCTGCTCGACGTTCCCGGGCTGGACCACCTCGCGGCCACCGCGGCGGCGGCCTGCGGCCCGGCCGTCTGACTCCAGGCTCGTCGCGACCCCGGAGAGCTCAGTCGACCCGGATGCCCAGCTGCTCCGCGAGCGCCGGGGCCAGCTCGAGCAGCAGGTCGCCGGTGATGGTGGACCCCGCCAGCCCGGCGACCCCCTCGATGTGCTGCAACCCGATGAGGCCGCGCAGGTCGACGTCCACCAGCCGGGCGGCCGTCACGTCGAGCCGGCGCACCGTGCAGCCGCGCAGCTCGAGCCGCCGGACGGTCGCGCCGCCCAGCGCGAGCTCGTCGACCACGCAGCCGTCGAGCACCACGTCGACCAGCTCGGACTCGCGCAGGTTGAGGTAGTCGACCTTCCCGCCGCGAACGGTCACCCGCGTCCACGACGACCCGTAGGCCTGCACGGCGCCGAGGCGGCAGTCGGTCAGCGTGCCGTCCCACCAGGTGGTGCGGGCGAGGCTCAGCTCGTCGGCGCGCACGCGTGACCACGACGTGTCCACCAGACGGGCGCCGTCGAGGCGGACTCCGTCCAGCCGGCAGGCGGTGAACGTGCACTCCAGGACGCGGGCGTCGTGCCCGTCGGCACCGGACAGGTCGACGTCCGCCAGGTCCACGCCGTCGAGGTCGGCACCGGGGGAGAGCGGCTGGGGCCTCACGCGACCACGGTCCCACGCCCGCGCCGGGTGGCCGACCGGGACCCGCCGATGTCGAGGGGCCACGGGTCGACGCGAGCCCCTGTGCGGCGTGGGTGGCGGATGGCAGCATCGCGATGTGCGCCACTCCCTTGTCCTCACCGCGCCCGGGGTCCTGCTCGTCCCGCTGGCCGACGTGCACGCTCCCGCGCTCGCCGCGCTGGTCGACGAGCCGATGTGGCGCGGGATGAGCAGCCCGGTCCCGCGTACGCCGGACGACGTGCTGGACCTGATCGCCGCCGCGGACGCCGATCCGGGCCGGTACGCGTTCGCCGTCGTCGAGGAGTCCAGCGGTGCGGTCGTCGGCAGCACCTCGTTGTACGACGTGACGCTCACCGCCGCCCGCGCCGAGATCGGGTTCACCTACTACGCGCGCCGGGTGTGGGGCACCACCGTGAACCCCGCCTGCAAGCTGGCCCTGTTCAGCCAGGGATTCGACGACTGGGGACTCGCGCGCGTCGCCCTGCGCGCCGACACGGCGAACTCCCGGTCCATCGGGGCGATCCTGCGGCTCGGCGCGACGGCCGAGGGCGTGCTCCGCAGCCACCGCGTGCGACCCGACGGCAGCCGCGGGGACACCGCCTACTTCTCGGTGCTGGCCGACGAGTGGCCGGCGGTGCGGGCCGGTCTTGAGCAGCGCGTGGGGCTGGCGTAGGTGCCGACGCTCGACCGTCGGCTCGGCACCACCGATGCGGTGGTGATCGGGCTGTCGTCGAGCTCGGCGCCGGTGTGTTCGTGGTGCTGGGCCCCGCGACGGCTGCCGCGCGCGGCGGGGTGCTGGCGGTCGGGTCCGCGGTGCGGGCGGGCGCCGTGCGGGTCAGGCGGTCGGCAGCGGGGCGACCGAGCCGATCAGGTGGGGACGGCGGCGGCGCGGGTCCCACACGGTGAGGTCGTGGCCGGTGCCGGCGGAGGTCGAGGTGCCCGTGGCGGTCGAGGTGCCCGTGGCCGGGTCGCTGCGGGCCACGCGCACCGCGACGGTGGTCGGCAGCACCACGGGCGCCGCGAAGTCGACCGCCCAGGTGAACGACTCCCCGCGGACGGCGCCGACGGCGGCCAGCGCCCGGGCGGCGGTGAACATGCCGTGCGCGATGGCGCCGTGGAAGCCGAACGCCCGGGCGGCCGGTGCCCACAGATGGATCGGGTTCACGTCACCGGAGACGGCCGCGTAGCGGCGGCCGGTGTCCGCGGGCAGCCGCCACGCGGCGGTGGGGACGGGTGGCTCGAACGGCCGGCGGTCGGTGCCCTCGTCCGTGCCGGAGCCGGTGCCGGAGCCGGTGCCGTCGTCGTCGGCGGCGGCCGGGACCGAGACCGGCTGCGACGCGGCTGGCGCCGACCCCGCCAGCCGCACCCCCTTGGCCAGGTACGTCGACACCCCGCGCCACGCCGTGACGCCGTCGGCCGCCACCTCGCTGACCAGGTCCACCTGCGTGCCGGACCGGTGCGCGCGCAGCCCGGTGGCCCACGACCGCACGTCCAGCTCCTGCCCGAGCCGCAGCGGTCGCCGCTGCTCGACGCGGTTGGCCACGTGCACCAGCCCGAGCAGGGGCAGCGGGAAGTCGTCGCGGACCATCAGGGCGGTCGCGACCGGGAACGCCAGCACGTGCACGAAGCCGGCGGGCAGCACGTCCGTGCCGGGTTCGCCCACCAGGTGCTGGTACGCGGTGAGCCGCTCGGCGTCGGCCTGCACGCCGCGGGCGCTGAGCGTGACGTCGGGCAGCCCTGTCGTCGCGCCGCCCCGGCCGGCCCGCCCGACGCGACGCGTCACCGCACCGGCCGCGGCCGCGGTCAGCGCGTGCCGGTACGAGTCGCCGAGCGGTGGCACCGTCGGCAGCTCGACCGTGCGCAGCGGCCCGGTCACCGGCCCACCAGGTTCTGCCCGCAGACCCGCAGCGTGCGCCCGACGATCCCGCCGGCGGCCGGTGACGCGAGGAACGCCACCGCCTCCGCGACGTCCTGCGGCAGGCCGCCCTGCTGCAACGAGTTCAGCCGGCGCGCCACCTGCCTGGTCAGCGCCGGGATCCGCGCCGTCATCTCCGTCTCGATGAACCCGGGTGCGACCGCGTTGGCCGTGCCGCCGAACCGCACCAGCAGCGGAGCGGTGGCGCGGACCATGCCGATCACACCGGCCTTGGAGGTGGCGTAGTTGGTCTGGCCGCGGTTGCCGGCGATGCCGGACGTCGAGGCGGTGGCGACGATGCGCGGCTCGTCGGTGAAGTCGCCGCTGGTCAGCAGCGCCTCGTTGATCCGCAGCTGCGACTCGAGGTTGACGGCCAGCACCGACGACCAGCGGTCGGGCGCCATGTTGACCAGCAGTTTGTCCCGGGTGATGCCGGCGTTGTGCACCATCACGTCGAGCCGTCCGTACCGGGCCCGCACGTGCTCGAGGATCCGCTCCCCGGCGTCGGCGGCCGTCACGTCCAGCTGCAGGGCGGTGCCGCGCACCTCGTTGGCCACCGCCGTCAGCTGCTCGCCGGCAGCCGGTACGTCCACCGCGACGACGTGCGCGCCGTCGCGGGCCAGCGTCCGGGCGATCGCCGCGCCGATGCCGCGCGCCGCGCCGGTCACCACGGCGACCCGGCCGTCCAGCGGCCGGTCCCAGTCGGCCGGCAGCGTGCCGGCGGTCGAGTCCACCGCGAGCAGCTGACCGTCCACGAAGGCCGACCGGCGGGACAGGAAGAACCGCAGCGCGGCGACGGCGCTCGGCGCGGTGACCGGCACCGAGCCGGTCAGCACCACGCCGTTGCCGGTGGACCCGCCGCGCAGCTCCTTGGCCAGGGACCGCAGCAGGCCGTCGACCCCCTGCCGGGCGGCGGCGACCGCCGGGGCGTCGTCCGCGGTAGCCGCCCGGGACACCGTGACCACCCGGCCGCCGCTGCGCAGCCCCTTCACGGGACCGGCCGCCGCGAGCACCGGCTCGGTCAGCTGGTCCGGACGCTCGACGGGCGTGAGCACCAGGACGACGGCGCCGTACCGGACGTCCGGCGCCGGGTGCCGGTGCACCTCCAGGTCCCAGCCGTCGAGCAGGACCGGCATCTCGGCCGCCCCCGATCCCGGCCCCGTCCCCGGTGCCACGCCGCCCGCCGGGCCCGACAGCAGCCGCGCCAGCGCATCGGCGTCGTCCCCGCGCCCGAGCACCAGCACGGGCCCGTCGACCAGCGGCGCGCCGGGCGCGTACCGCCGCAGGACGGCGGGCCGCGGCAGCCCCAACCGCTTGGCCAGCGTGGCCGTCGGACCGCTGTTCACCAGCTGCAGGTAGGTGTCCGGCATGTCACGCCGCCTCGAGCAGCACGGCGACGCCGAGCCCACCGGCCGCGCACACCGTCACCAGCGCCCGCACCGGGGAGTCGTCGCCCGCGGCGACCTGCGCGACGTGCCGGGCGTGCAGCTCCTTGGCGGTGCTCGCCACGATCCGCCCCCCGGTCGCGGCGAACGGGTGCCCGGCCGCCAGCGACGACCCGTGCACGTTCAGCCGCTCCCGCTTCACCGACCCGAAGGCGCCCGGCAGCCCCAGCCGTTCCCGCCCGAACGTCTCCGACTCCCACGCCGCCAGGATCGCGAGCACGGTGGAGGCGAACGCCTCGTGGATCTCCACGTGGTCGAGGTCGTCGAGCGTGAGCCCGTGCCGGGCCAGCAGCCGCGGCGCCGCGTAGGCAGGGGCCATCAGCAACCCGTCCTCACCGTGCACGAAGTCGACCGCGGCGACCTCGGCGTCCACCACCGCGGCGAGCGGCGTGAGGCCGTGGTCGGCGGCCCACTGCGCGGAGCCCAGCAGCACCGTCGAGGCGCCGTCGGTCAGCGGCGTCGAGTTGCCGGCCGTCATGGTCGCGGGGGCCGTCAGGTGGTTGCCGAACGTGGTCCGCAGGCCGGCCAGCTTCTCCAGCGAGGTGTCGGTGCGCAGGTTGGCGTCCCGCGCCAGCCCCCGGTAGCCCGTCACCAGGTCGTCGAAGAACCCGCTGTCCCAGGCGGCCGCGAGGTTGCGGTGGCTGGCCAGCGCCAGCTCGTCCTGGGCCTCCCGCGTGATGCCCCACTCGACGGTGGTCAACGCCTGGTGCTCGCCCATCGACAGGCCGGTGCGCGGCTCGTCCACCCGTGGCGGGTTCGGGGTCAGGTCCTTGGGTCGCAGCCGGGCGAGCACGGCGGCTCGCTGCCCGACGGTGCGTGCCCGCGACAGGTCGAGCAGCACGCGCCGCAGCCCCTCGCTGACGGCGATCGGCGCGTCGGAGGCGGAGTCGACACCGCCGGCGATGCCCGACTCGAGCTGGCCGAGGCGGATCTTGTTGGCCAGCAGCAGCACGGTCTCCACGCCGGTGGCGCACGCCTCCTGCAGGTCGACCGCGGGGGTGCGCGACGAGAGCGCGGAGCCCAGCACCACCTCGCGGGTGAGGTTGAAGTCGCGGGAGTGCTTCAGCACCGCACCGGCGGCGACCTGACCGATCACCTCGTCCTGCAACCCGTACCGGGCGACCAGCCCGTCGAGGGCGGCGGTCAGCAGGTCCTGGTTGCTCGCGTGGGCGTAGGGGCCGCCGGCGCGGGCGAACGGGACCCGGTTGCCGCCGAGCACGTAGGCCGGACGCGCGGGAGACGGCGACGCCGGGGACGGGGAGCTGGGGGGCGGGGAGGTGCGGGCCATGGGAGAAGTCCTCTCGCATCGTCACTGATGGGCCTGCTGCGGTGGCTCAGAGATCCCGGGTCAGAGGTGCTGCGCGCCGTCCCGACACCCGGCGCGGGACCTTTGTCCCTTGGATCTGTCCGGAACCGATGGTACCTGATACCGTCGGTTTCGTGAGTGGTCGTGAACCGACCCGGTCGACGACGACGGGCCTGCGGGCGGTGGGCGAGGACGCCCCACCGGCGGACGGCCGCGCCACCCGGTGGGCGGACCACCGCGAGGCCCGGCGCGCGGTGCTGGTGCAGACGGCCCGGCGCACGGTCCACCACGACGGTCCGGACATCTCCATGGACGAGATCGCGGCGGCGGCCGGTACCTCGAAGTCGATCGTCTACCGGTACTTCGCCGACAAGACGGCGCTGCAGGTGGCCGTCGCCGAGCTCGTCGTGCGGGACATCCGGGACGCGCTCGCGGATGCGTTCGCCGCGCACGGCACGCCCCGCGAGGGGCTCCGCGCGATGGTCGACGTGTACCTGGAGATGATCGAGTCGTCGCCGTCGGTGTACGCGTTCGTCACCCGGGACGGGTCGGTGGAGCACTTCCTCGACCAGGTGACCGCCCTGGTGGCGGGCCCGTTCGCCCGCGAGGTGGCCGCCCGGTCCGTCGACTCACCGGCCAGCGCCGCCGCACTGGCCACCGCGTGGGCCGCAGGTGCCGTCGGCTTCGTCCGCGGCGCCGGCGAGTGGTGGCTGCTGCACCGCCACGAACCCGCGGCACCGAGCCGGGGCGAGCTCGCCGGCCGCATCTCCACCTGGTTGTGGGCCGGCCCCGTCGGCCTCGTCGTGCGTCCCGGCACCACCGCCCGTCCCTCAGCAGGCACTTCGACGATGAAGGAGACCTCATGACCACCACCGCCGAACGTCCGGCGCACCTCCGCACCGCGGATGCGCGCGTCGACGTCCCGACGCTGGAGCAGCACCTGCTCGGCCGCTACGCGGACCTGCGCCGCAGCGCCCGGGCGATCGTCGCCGACCCGGCCTTCCAGAAGATCGAGGGCCAGCCCTACGCCGAGCACCGCGAGCGGGTGCTGACCCAGCTGCGCCGGCTGGTCGCGGAGACGGACGTGCTGCGGGCCTTCCCGACGGCGCTCGGCGGTGCCGACGACCACGGCGGCAGCCTGGCCCGGTTCGAGGAGCTGGTGGCGGGCGACCCGAGCCTGCAGATCAAGGCCGGGGTGCAGTGGGGCCTGTTCGCCTCGGCGATCCTGCACCTCGGCACGGCCGACCACCACGAGCGGCTGCTGCGGGACGCGATGTTCCTGCAGGTGCCGGGCGCGTTCGCGATGACGGAGACCGGCCACGGCTCGGACGTCGCCTCGATCGGCACCACCGCCGAGTACGACGCCGCCACCCAGGAGTTCGTCCTCCACACGCCGTTCCGCGGCGCCTGGAAGGACTACCTCGGCAACGCCGCCACGCACGGCACCGCCGCGGTGGTGTTCGCGCAGCTGATCACGGCGGCGCCCGGCGGCGAGCGGGTCAACCACGGCGTGCACGCGTTCTACGTGCCGATCCGCGACGCGGTCACCGGCGAGTTCCTGCCCGGCCTCGGCGGTGAGGACGACGGGTTCAAGGGCGGCCTCAACGGGATCGACAACGGCCGCCTGTGGTTCGACCACGTCCGCGTGCCGCGTCGCGACCTGCTCAACCGGTACGGCGACGTCGCCGTGGACGGCACCTACAGCTCGCCGATCGAGAACCCGGGCCGTCGCTTCTTCACCATGCTGGGCACGCTCGTCCAGGGCCGCGTCTCGCTGGACGGCGCCGCCACCAACGCCGCCAAGCTCGCCCTCGCCATCGCCGTGACCTACGCCAACCAGCGCCGCCAGTTCGCGGGTCCGGACGACGACGAGGTGGTGCTGCTGGACCACGGCGAGCACCAGCGTCGGCTGCTCCCGCTGGTCGCGGAGGCGTACGCGGCGACCTACGCCCACGAGGAGCTGCTCGCGGCGTTCGACGACGTGTTCTCCGGCCGGGCGGACACCCCGGCCACCCGTGCCGACCTGGAGACGCTGGCCGCCACGCTGAAGCCGACGTCCACGTGGGCCGCGATGCGCACCATCCAGACGTGCCGCGAGGCCTGCGGCGGTGCGGGCTTCCTGGCCGAGAACCGCCTGGTGGGCCTGCACCAGGACCTCGACGTGTACGTGACGTTCGAGGGCGACAACACGGTGCTGTACCAGCTGGTGGCCAAGCGGCTGCTCGGCGACTACGCCAAGGGGCTCAAGCTGCACTCCGCCGGTGACATGGCGCGGCTCGTGGCCGAGCGGGCCGCCGACGCCGCCCTGCACCGCACGCCGCTGGTGCGCGCTGCCCAGACCATCGCCGACGTCGGCGACGCCCGCCGCTCGGTGGGTCAGCTGCGTGACGAGTCCACCCAGCGCCAGCTGCTCACCGACCGCGTGGAGACGATGGTCGCCGAGGCGGCCGCTGCCCTCGCCCCTGCCCGCAGCCTGCCGCCGGCCGCCGCGGCGGCCCTGTTCGAGGCGCACCAGCACGAGCTGATCGAGGCGGCCCGCGCCCACGCCGAGCGCGTGCAGTGGGAGGCGTTCACACGGGCGCTCGCCACCGTCGACGACCCCGGCACCCGGCGGGTGCTCACCCGGCTGCGGGACCTGTTCGGGCTCACGCTCGTGGAGCGGCACCTCGCCTGGTACCTGATCCACGGGCGGCTGTCCGCGGGGCGGGCCCGGACCGTCTCGTCGTACATCGACCGGCTGCTGGTGCGGCTGCGTCCGCACGCCCAGGACCTGGTGGACGCGTTCGGCTACGGCCCGGAGCACCTGCGTGCGGCCATCGCGTCCGGTGCCGAGCAGGTGCGGCAGGACGAGGCCCGGGCGTGGAACCGGGCGCAACGCGCATCCGGCGAGGCGGCGGTGCCGGAGCGGCACGTGCGGAGCTGAGCCTGCGCAGCGCGGGGCCGCGGGTCTCGCGCCCCGGTCCCCGGGCGTCAGCCGTTGGCCGCCGTCGGGGCAGGTGGGGTGGCGACGTCGGCAGCCGTCGGGTTGCACCGCGTGCGCAGCATCGTCAGCGCGTCGACCTGAGGCCGCCACGGCTCGATGTGCCAGGTGGACTTGCCGGCCGCGCCGAGCACGTGGCACAGCAGCTGCTCGTGCATCGTCGGGCTGTTCGCATCCGGGTGCTGTGCGACGAGCTGGGTCCACAGGCCCTGCTGCGCGGCGAGCGTGCCGGTGCGGGCCCACTCGCTCGGGGTGATCTCGAGGGAGCGGCCGCCCTCGGCCTCGCCCCACGTGGCGGACACGACGGCCACCCCGGACAGCCAGGTGGTCACGGGCGCCCCGGGGTCCGTCGGCCCGAGCCCGCTGCCGGCGACGCGGTCGATGCGGAGCACGGCCGCGGGGGTGCCGACGACGGTGAACCGGGCGCGGGGCGTCGGCGCGGTGAGGCCGACGAGGAAGGAGCCGTCGGAGCCGGAGATGACGGCCGACCCGTCCTCGAGCACGGCGGCGGTGGACCCCGCCGGGCCGGTGAGCCAGGCGAGCGGCCCGGGCGCCGGCGCTGCCGCGGTGCCGGCCGTCGGCGTGGGACCGGCGGTCGGGGGGCCGGCGGTGGCGCCAGCCGCCTTGACCACCAGCTGCAGGTGCACCGAGCCGTCCGGGTCGGTGGTCGGGCCGGCGGCGACCGTCGAGCCGGTCACTGTGGCGACGGCGACGCCGTTCGGAGCCAGGGCCGCGCCGGTGGTGCGGATGTCGGCGGCGGTCGGGTCGGTGGCGCTCGGAGCGGTCGTCGCCGGCGTCGCGGTGGTGCCCGGCGTCCCGGCGCCGGGGCTGCCTGGCGTGCACCCGGACACGAGGCTGACCAGGACGGACACCGCCAGCACCGATCGCAGGGCGGGGCGGTGGCCCCGCGGGGCGGGGCGGGTCGCGCTGCGGCTCGGCACGCAGGCACCCTAACCAGCCAGCCGAGGAGGTGGGTCACGATTCGGACACGGCGTCAGGGCGGGACTTGCATCAACTTCGTTCATCGAACAAAGTAAGCCCGCGGTGGTCGACGACGACCCCGCCAGGCGCCCCACCGCCTGAGGCCAGTCCGCCCCCGCGGACCGCTGAGGGGATCACCGATGTTCTTCACTCAACGCCGTCGCGCCATGATCGGTGTGACCGCAGCCGTCGCCCTGACGGCGCTGCTCGCCGGCTGCGGCAACGGAGGCGGCTCCGGCAGCTCGACCGCCTCGGCCGGCGCCTCCGGCGCTGCCCCGTCGGGCAACCTCACCGTGCTCACCTGGCGCACCGACCTGGTCCAGGACGGCACGTTCGACAAGTACGTCGCCGCCTTCAAGGCCAAGTACCCGGGCATCGGCAAGGTCGAGGTGCAGGGCATCACCGACTACGAGGGGGAGGTGAAGACGCGCATGAACACGGAGGAATACGGCGACGTGCTCGCCATCCCCGGATCGGTCAAGCCCGAGCAGTTCAAGGACTTCTTCGAGCCCCTCGGCGACCTGACCGAGATGCAGAAGACCTACCGCTGGCTGACCGACAAGTCGTTCGACGGCAAGTCCTACGGCATCCCCGTGGTCGGCAACGTCAACGGCGTGCTCTACAACAAGAAGGTCTTCAGCACCGCCGGGATCACCGGGTGGCCCACCACCACGGACGAGCTGCTGCAGGACCTGCAGAAGATCAAGGACACCGAGCCGGGCGTCACGCCGCTGTACACCAACTACAAGGACGGTTGGCCATTGACGGCGTGGGAGGCCTACCGGGGCTCCGTCTCCGCCGACCCCGACTACGTCAACGAGATGACCACCTGGGACAAGCCGTGGGCCGACGGCCATGACCACCAGGTGATCGACGGCCTGCTGTACGACGTCGTCGCCAAGAAGCTGACCGAGGCGGACCCGACCACCACCAACTGGGAGGAGTCCAAGAACCTCATCGGCAGCGGCAAGATCGGCGTGATGATGCTCGGCTCCTGGGCCATCCCGCAGATGCAGGCGGCGGCCAAGGCGGCCGGCGCATCGGCCGACGACATCGGCTACATGCCCTTCCCGGCGCAGAAGGACGGCAAGTTCCACGCGACGACCGGCGGTGACTACAACCTCGCCATCAACGTGCACTCCAAGAACAAGATCGCCGCGCGGGCCTGGATCGACTGGTTCAACAACGACTCCGGCTACTCCGAGTCCCAAGTGGGCCTGTCGCCGCTGAAGAGCGGTGCGGTGCCGGCGTCCCTGAAGGACTTCACCGACAAGGTCGAGCTGCTCACCCTGAACCCGGCCCCGGCCGGCAAGGAGTCGCTGTTCAGCGACATCGACACGGCGGCGAACATCCTCACCACGGCTCCGGACTACCGCCGCAAGATCGTCGACGACGCCCGCTCCGGCGCCCGCACCAAGCAGCAGGTGTTCGACGACCTGAACGCGGCGTGGGCCAAGGGCCGTGCCGAGGCGACCAAGGGCTGAGGCATCTTCATGGCGAACCTGACGGGGCCCGCGAGCTCCGCGCCGGTCGCCGCCGAGGAGGCCGCCGTCGGTGCCGTCCGGGAACCCCTCCCGGGCGGCACCGGCCGCGCACCGTTCCGGCAGCGGCTGACGCCCTACCTGTTCATCCTGATCCCGGTCGGGCTCCTTCTTCTGCTCACCTACGTCCCCGTGGCCAACATGTTCTACTACTCGGTCACCAGCTGGGACGGGCTGGACAAGACGAAGACGGTCGTCGGGCTGAAGAACTACGTCTCGGTGTTCACCCAGCCGGCCAACCTGCGGGTCTTCTACGTGTCGCTTTACTACTTCGTCGGCTCTTTCGTGCAGATGGGCCTGGCGCTGTACTTCGCGACGATCCTGTCCTTCAAGGTGCGGTTCAAGAACCTGTGGAAGGGCATCCTGTTCTTCCCGTACTTGATCAACGGCGTCGCGATCGGCTTGATCTTCCTCAACTTCCTCAAGCCCGGCGGCGGCTTGGACGCCGTGCTGATGAACACGGGCCTGCAGTCGCTGGTGCACCAGTGGACGGGTGATCCGGAGATCATCAACATCACGTTGGCGGGCGTCTCCGTGTGGCGCTACATGGGCCTGAACTTTGTCATGTTCCTCGGGGCGATCCAGTCGATCCCCGGTGACGTTTACGAGGCGGCGGACCTCGACGGCGCCAACCGCTGGCACCAGTTCCGGTACATCATCGCGCCGTCAATCAAGCCGATCGTCAGCCTGTCGTTCATCCTCGCGATCTCCGGCGCGCTGTCCGTGTTTGAGGTGCCGTACATCATGACGCAGGGCGGGAACGGTTCCGAGACGTTCGTGATCCGCACCGTGCGCACCGCCTTCGTCAACAACAAGGTCGGTCTCGCGTCGGCGATGGCCGTGGTGCTGCTGCTGATCGTGCTGGTGGTCACCTGGGTGCAGCGCCGCCTGGTCCCCGAGGAGGAGGTGGACCTGGCATGACGCCGAAGACGGTGGTCACGTCCGCGCTGAAGTACGTCACGCTGGTGGTCGCGTCGATCGCGATGCTGCTGCCCATCGCGCTGATCCTCACCGGCTCGTTCAAGACCGGCCAAGAGTTCCTCACCACCGGTCCGTTCGCGGCACCGGGCTCGTGGACCAACCTGGCCAACTACCGCACGGCGTGGGTGCGCGGCGGAATGGCGCTGGGGTTCCTCAACACGGCTCTTCCCAGTTGAGGGTGTAGTCGGGGTGTGATGCCTTCTCGCGTGTCGGGGTCCGGGTAGGCGTCGAGGTCTTCCGAAGATGGGAGTTCTCAGA
>NCKG01000302.1:0-2047 GCA_002279095.1 Cellulomonas sp. 14-74-6 | reverse complement strand
GTGACCGCGTTGAACAGGGTCGACCTGCCGACGTCGGGGCTGCCGACCAGGGCGACGGTCGCCTGCCGGGCCCCCGGGCCGGCGTCCCCGACGACGGCGCCGGCCCGCGGGTCTGCACCCGCCGGTCGGCCCCGCCGTCCCGGCGTCCGGAACGTCAGATGAGCGCGGCGTCCAGCGACACGGTGGTGCCGGTCAGCGCCTTGCTGACCGGGCAGCTCGCCTTCGCGTCCTCGGCCACCGCCTGGAACCCGTCGGCGTCCATCCCGTCCACCTCACCGCGGACGGTGAGCGTGATCCCGCTGATCCGGAAGCCGCCGGCCGGGTCCGGGCTGAGCCGCACGTCGGCGAGCACGTCCAGGCTCCTCGGCTTGCCGCCCGCCTGCGCGATCAGCGCGGACAGCTGCATGGCGTAGCAGGACGAGTGCGCGGCGGCGATCAGCTCCTCGGGGCTCGTCGTGCCCTGCGCGTCGTCGGAGGTGCGCCGCGGGAACGAGACGTCGTAACGCCCCGCCCTGGAGCTGAGCAGCTCGACGTGGCCGCCACCGTCCTCGAGGCCTCCGGTCCAGTCGGTGCGTGCACTGCGCGTGGCCATCGCAGATCTCCTTCGTGATGGGAGTCCGGGCGCGGGTCGGCGCCCGGCTCCCACGCTAGAAGCGAGTCAGCGCGCGCGCTCGAGGTGCGCGGTGATCACGTGCGACGGCGCCCCGGCCGACTCCAGAGCCCAGGCGGCGCGCGCGTGCAGGGCCCGCCGCTGCTCAGGGGGCAGGTCGTCGTACAGGGCGGTGCGGACGACGTCGTGCCGGAACGCCAGCCGGTCGCCGCGAGCCGCCACCAGCCCCGCCGCGAGCGCGTACCGCAGCGTGCGCCAGCACGTGGTGACGTCCAGCGCCGCGAGGGCGGCCAGGTCCGGCACGACGAACGAGGTGCCCAGCACGCTCGCCTGCGTCAGCAGCGTGCGCACCGGTGCGTCGACGTAGGCGACGTGCCGGCGCACCCGCGCGTCCAGCTCCGCCTGCCAGCGGGAGCCGGTCAGCTCCACGGCGCCGTCCGACGGGCTCAGCGACCCGGTGGCAGCGGCGGCGGCCAGCACGTCGCCGACCAGTCGCGGATTGCCGCCCGTGGTGGCCAGCACGCCGCGCAGCACCGGGCCGGGGGTTCCCGCGACGGTCCGCTCCACGAGGGTCTGCACCGCCGGTGTGGACAGGGGCCGCAGCTCGACGTTGCGGGCGCCGGCCCGCACCCAGGCGGCCACCAGGTCCTGCACCTCCGGACGGTGCGGGACGGGACGCAGGGTGAGCACCACCAGCACGCCGGGCAGCGGCGCCTCGTGGGCGAGCCGCGTCAGCACGTCCAGGGTGGCCGCGTCGGCCAGGTGCGCGTCGTCGAGCAGCAGGGCCCACGGGTGCTGCGCGCCGCGACGCAGCGCCACGGTGGCGACCAGCTCCGCGACGCGGCGCGGCGCCGGCGGCTCGTCGGACGCCGCCAGCAGCGCCGCGAGCTCCGCGTCCTCCGGTCCCGCCGGCCACGCGTCCGCACGCGGCGCGACCAGCTGACGGAGCGGTCCGTACGGGTCCGTCGCGGCGTCGACCCGCACCAGCACGGGCTCGACCCCGACCAGCCGTGCGCCCGGGACCAGGGCGGCCAGCAGGGCCGAGCGGCCGATCCCGGCCTCACCCTCCAGCAGAGCGGCGGCACCGGCACCGCCGGCCACCGAGGTCAGCAGCCCGTCGATGTCGTCCAGCTCACCGGCTCGACCGACCAGCGCAGCCCAGCCGGGCCCCGGCCCCGCTGGATCGCGCTGGTCCACCCGCCCGATGCTAGGGGTGCCCGGTCAGCCGGTGTACTCCCAGTGCCACGGCTCCGGCTTGCTGCCGTCGGGCTGCGCCCACGACGGGTGCTCGAACTGGAAGGTCGCGGCGTTCCTCACGATCCACGCGTGCTGCGCCGAACCCGGCTGCTCGATGCCGCCGCCGAGGTCCACCGCGATGCCCAGACCGTGGTGCGAGGTGCCCGGCGCGGCGCACAGCCAGCCGCGGGTGGACAGGCA
>NCKG01000024.1:0-13092 GCA_002279095.1 Cellulomonas sp. 14-74-6 | reverse complement strand
GGACGCGGTCTGTCAGCACCTTCGACGGCTCCTTGCCGTCCGCCGCCGCCCGCTCGGCGAACCACAGCTCCGGGTCGTTCGAGCGGCAGGGGATCAGCTCGGCGACGAGCTGGTCGAGGGTGTCGGGCGCGGTTGCGCCGGGCGGCCACGGGCCGGAACCCCCGTTGTTCACGGTGTCGAGCAGCGTGGTGAGCCGCACGATGTCCTCCTACGTCCTTGCTGGTGAGCGTTGTGCTGCGACGGTGCGGACCTGCGCCGTGCGCTCACCGGACGTCCGGAGAGACGAGAAAGGCCGCGGGTCCGAGTTCCGGACTCCGCGGCCTGGGCCGACCTCTCGGTCGGATCAGGTCATGCGAGTCCCGGGACGGGGATCGGTGGTGGCGCCACGGACGACGCCGACGTACGTCGAGAGGCCGGCGGGCACAGTGCGCCCCTGGAACGTGCGGAACGTGGCCGCGGGGATGCGCACGCGCAGGCGCTCGCAACGCTCGGATGCATCGAGCATCAGCTTCATCAGTGGCCACCTCCTCCCACGATCCGGGCTGCGACCTGCACGGTCGCGCCCTCCGACAAGGACCCGTTCACCTTAGGCGGGCCTTCGTGGACGTCACAAC
Source organism: Cellulomonas sp. 14-74-6 (assembly GCA_002279095.1). Lineage (GTDB taxonomy): Bacteria > Actinomycetota > Actinomycetes > Actinomycetales > Cellulomonadaceae > Cellulomonas. Next base: position 12,478 of record NCKG01000024.1, on the reverse strand, counting down.
CCTTTTTCCAGGCTTCGTGCCAGACACTGGCGAAGGGGCCGCCGAGGGGGCGACGGCCGCACCCTCGGTGAGGGCGTCGGTGATCACGGTGAGCACGTCCCGGCCGTAGCGCACCAGCTGGTTCTGACCGAAGCCGGGGATGCGGGTCAGTGCCTCAGGGTTTGTCGGGCGGTGCCGCGCCAGCTCCGCCAGGACGCGGTCTGTCAGCACCTTCGACGGCTCCTTGCCGTCCGCCGCCGCCCGCTCGGCGCGCCAGCGCTGGAGCCGTGCGAGGGTACGGGCCGCCGCGGGGTCCTCGTCGGACGCCGTGCCGTCCGAGGCCCCGCCCTCGCGGCCGGCAGGCCAGAGCGCGTCGAGGAACTGCGAGCGGGTACGGGTCGCCCGGGATCCCGGGGTGCGGGCCTTGGCCCAGGACAGCTCGAGACGGTCCCGCGCACGGGTCACCCCGACGTACAGCAGCCGGCGCTCCTCCTCTCGAGCCGCGTCCGTCTCCGCCAAGGAGATGGGTAGCAGCCCCTCGCTGAGCCCGACGAGGAACACGACGTCCCACTCCAGGCCCTTCGCCGCGTGCAGGGACGCCAGCGTCACGCCGTCGGTGGTCGGCGCCTGCTGGGCCGCCGCGCGCTCGTCGAGCTCGGCCACCAGGTCCGCGAGGGTCGCCGGCCTGCCCTCGGCTCCGGCCGCCACCTCGTCGGCCAGCCCGACGAGCGCCTGCATCGCGTCCCACCGCTCACGGACCTGACCACGCTCGGCCGGTGGTGCCGGGGCCCACCCCGCAGAGAGCAGCACGTCGCGCACCAGCTGCGGCATCGGCACGTCCGCGTCGGCCGACCGTGCCGCACCCCGTAGCAGCAGCACCGCCTGGCGCACGTCCTGCCGGGAGAAGAACCTGTCGCCGCCGCGCAGCTGGTAACCGATGCCCAGCCGGGACAGCGCGTCCTCGAAGGCCTCCGACTGCACGTTGGTCCGGAACAGGACCGCCATGCGGGACGCCGGCGTGCCGGCGGCCACCAGGCGGGCGACCCGTTGCGCGACGCCGGCCGCCTCCGCCTCGTCGTCCGCGTACGTCGTCCACTGCACCGCGGGACCGTCGGGACGCTGCGCGACCAGGTGCAACGGGGCGTGACCGGGTCGCTTCGGAGCGGTGGCCAGCACGGCGTTGGCCAGCCGTACCACCTGCGGGGTGGAGCGGTAGTCCCGGACCAGGTCGATCCGCGTGGCCCCGGGGTGCGCCTGGGCGAACTCGAGCAGGTGCCGCGGGCTCGCCCCGGCGAACGAGTAGATCGTCTGGCTCGGGTCGCCGACCACGCAGACGTCGTGGCGACCGCCGAGCCACTGGTCCAGCAGGTACTGCTGCAGCGGGCTGACGTCCTGGTACTCGTCGACCACGAAGTGCCGGTACTGGGCGCGCACCTGCTCGGCGACCTCGCCACGCTGGGCCAGCATGGCGGCGGTGAGCAGCAGCACGTCCTCGAAGTCGATGACGCCGCGCGCCTCCTTGGCGTCCTCGTAGGCGGACATCAGGCGCGGCACGTCCTGCTGGTCGACCCCGCCGGGGGCCGGCCGCCGGGCGGCACGCGCCGCGGCGACGTAGTCGTCGGACGGGACCAGGCTCACCTTCGCCCACTCGATCTCCGCGGCGAGGTCACGGATCGCGAGCCGGTCGACACCCTCGAGCTCGGCCCGCCGGGCCGCCTCCGCCACCACGGGCGCCTTCTGCTCGAGCAGCCGGGGCGGGGCGCCGCCCACCACGCGGGGCCAGAAGAAGCCGAGCTGCCGCAGCGCGGCCGAGTGGAACGTGCGCGCCTGCACGCCGCCGGCGCCGAGGGCGCGCAACCGCAGCCGCATCTCCCCCGCGGCGCGCGCGGTGAAGGTCACGGCGAGCACCCCGGCCGGCCGGTACTGCCCGGTGCGCACGCCGTAGGCGATGCGGTGCGTGATCGCCCTGGTCTTGCCCGTGCCGGCGCCCGCGAGCACGCACACCGGGCCCGTCAGGGCGGTCGCGACGGCACGCTGCTCGGGGTCGAGCGCGGCCAGCAGGTCGTCGGCGGACATCGGGCACATCCTCCCAGCCGGCACCGACACGGTGGCAGCCGACCGGTGGACGGCGGGAACACGGCACCGCGGTGCGGCGTTCCGCCGGACGGCCGGCAGAGCGACCGCGGCAGAGCGACCATGACCGGCGGCTGCACGGACCACGACGCAGCACGAGACGCAGCACGACGAACCGACGAGGACCCAGAGGACCCATGAGCGACACCCGGACGTCCGAGATCCCGCAGCAGCCGCTGACCATGTACACCACCACGTGGTGCGGGTACTGCCGCCGGCTCAAGAGCCAGCTCGACGCCGCCGGGATCGAGTACTCCGAGGTGGACGTCGAGCAGGTGCCGGACGCCGCTGCCTTCGTCGAGTCGGTCAACGAGGGCAACCGGACGGTGCCGACCGTCGTCTTCCCCGACGGCTCCGCGGCCACCAACCCGTCGCTGGCTCAGGTGCGGGAGCGGCTGGGCGTCTGACGGCCCGGGCGGCCCTCAGTCCGAGGTCGGCACCGGGGCGCCGTACCAGTCCTCGATCAGGGCGTGCGCGATGGACGCCGGGCTGGGCAGCACCAGGTCACCGGTGGCGACGGCGGCCGCGAGCTCGTCGCGGCTGAACCAGCGGGCCTGCGTCAGCTCGACCCCGTCGACCACCACGTCGGTGCTCAGGGCGCGGGCGCGGAAGCCCAGCATCAGCGACGCGGGGAACGGCCACGGCTGGCTGCCGGCGTACTCCACGTCGCCGACCAGGACGGTCGTCTCCTCCGCCACCTCGCGACGGACCGCGTGCTCGACCGACTCGCCCGCCTCGACGAAGCCCGCGAGCGTGGAGAACCGGTGCGGTGCCCAGGCAGCGGCGTGGCCCAGGAGCAGCCGGTCCGAGTCGTCGACCACCGCCATGATCACGGCAGGATCCGTGCGCGGGTAGTGCTCCGAGCCGTCGACCGTGCACCGGCGGGTCCAACCGGCTGCCGTGCTCGTCGTCGGCGCCCCGCAGCGCGGGCAGCGCGGGTGCCGGGCGTGCCACGCGTCGAGCGCGACGGCGGTGGTCGCCAGGCCGGCATCGGCGTCGGACAGCTCGGCACCGATCGCGCGCAGGGCGACCCAGCGCAGGCCGGGGAGGGGCTCGGGGACGGGTTCGGCGTCGACGTCCGACGGGGAGGTGGGTGCCGTGCCGGCGGCGGACGACGAGCCCGTCGACGACGCCGTGCCCGAGGACGGGGACGGCGACGACGAGGTGCCGTTCGTCAGACCGGTGCTCGCCGCGATCGCGGCGTCCGCGGCCGCACCGCTGTCCCGGCGGGGCCGGTGCACCAGCACGTCGGAGGGTGCTCCGGACCGCGGGGCGCTGTGCTCGGGGCGGACGCGGCGGGCGAGGACGTCGCCCTCGTCGTCCCGGCCGAGGAACAGCCAGCCGCCGTCGCCGGGCTCGGCGTCCGCCGACTCCGGGTCAGCCGGCGCCGCGTCAGCGGGCGCGGTGCCGCGCGGCACCGCGTCAGCCGGCTCGGCGTCCCGCGGTGCGGCATCGGCCGCTCGGGCCACCGCCTCGGCCGTGCCGGGGTCCAGGAACGCCACCCGCACCGTGCCGCCTGCGCGCCGGCCCCACCCCTCACCGACCAGGGGGTCCGCATCCCCGGCCGGCGTGCGCATCACCACCGAGCCGTCCCGGACCAGGAGCACCCGGGTGCGGCCGTCCGCCCGGGCTCGCCTGATCAGCTCGTCGTCGGCACGGGCGACGGCGGTGCGGTCGACCGAGGCGCGCGAGAGGGGCAGGTCGTCGGAGATCATGCGTCGACCGTACGCGGCGGTGGGTCCGCGCCCGGGCTGCCGGCCGCGGTCCCCCGGCCCACCGCCGGTCGCACGACCTCGCGTGCCGCCGACGCCGGACACGCCGAGTCAGGCACCCGGGACCACCACGAACCCGACCTACTCTGACCACGTGCCTCGCTCGCCCCTCGCCCTCGCAGCCCTCGCGACCGTCGCGGTCCCCGGCCTCGACGCGGTCGACGTGCGACGACCGCTGAGCGGTGGCTCCGAGTTCGACGTGGCGATGGTGATCGACTCCGCCTCGCGCCGCTGGGTGGTGCGCTGCCCCGTCGGGGCCGCGTCCGGGGCGGCGCTCGAGGCCGAGGTCGCGCTGCTCGAGCGCCTCGGTGCGCAGGTCGACGCGGGTGCGCTGCCGTTCGACGTGCCCCGTCCGGAAGGCTTCGCGCACCTGCCCGAGGGCGGCCGCGCCTGCGTGCACCCCCTGGTCAAGGGCCGTCCGCTGCGCCTCGAGTCGCTGCGGCCCGGTCCCGGCCTCGCCGCCTCGCTGGGCCGCGCGATCGGCGCCTTGCACGAGCTGCCGACCTCGGTCGTCGAGGACGCCGGGATGCCCGTCTACGAGGCGGGGGCCTACCGGGAGCGACGGCAGGCGGAGGTCGACGAGGCGGCACGCACGGGCAAGGTCCCCGCGAGCCTGCTGCGCCGGTGGGAGGCGAAGCTCGAGGACGTGTCGCTGTGGCGGTTCCGGCCGACCGTGGTGCACGGCGACCTGACCAGCGAGCACGTCCTGGTCGCCGACGACGACGTCAGCGGGGTCCTCGACTGGGGCGAGGCGATGGTGGCCGACCCGGCCGACGACCTCGCCTGGCTGCTGGTCGCCGCACCGCAGGACGCGGTGGACTCGATCCTCGAGGCCTACCAGCTGCGACGCACCGAACTGATCGACCCGCACCTCGCCGAGCGCGCGCTGCTGGCCGGCGAGCTGGCGCTGGCACGGTGGCTGCTGGTGGGAGTGCGCTCGCACGACGAGGAGGTGGTGGCCGATGCGGTCGCGATGCTCCTGGACCTCGAGGAGCACCTCCGCGTGCAGGAGGAGCAGGAGCAGACCGCCGAGGCGGTCTAGGAGGCCGACCGGCTCGCGGTGACGCCACGGAGCATCGCGGCGATCTGCTCCTCGTCCATCAGCCGCTCCGGCCACACCGTCTGCTCCGCACCGACGTAGCAGAACGCCGCACGCACCGACCCCAGCGGTGTTCCCGTCCAGCGCGACCACGCGAGCCGGTACACCGCCAGCTGCAGCTCACGGTGCGCCCGCTCGGCCGGGTCGGTCGGTGGCGCTCCCGTCTTCCAGTCGACCACCACCACGGCGTGCGGGTCACCGGGTGCGTCCGGGTCCGGGAACACTGCGTCGATGCGGCTGCGCAGCACGTAGCCGTCCACCGACGTCTGGACGTCCACCTCGACCGCGAGCGGCGTCCGGTACGCCCACGGGGAGCGCAGGAACGCCGCACGCAGCGCCGCGAGGTCGGCATCGACCGCGACCGAGTCGTCGTCGGCACCGGGCAGCGCATCGAGGTCCACCAGCGAGGCGGCCCCGAACCAGCCCTCGACCCAGGCGTGGAAAGCCGTGCCGCGGCGGGCCTGCGGGGCGGGGGCCGACGGGACCGGGCGGCGCAGCTCGGCGGCGAAGCCGGTCGCATCGGCGTCGAGGCGCACCAGCGCCGACGCGGACAGGTGCGACGGCAGCTCCACGGGTCCGTCCGGCTCCCGAGCGGCGGACCGCTCGGCGAGCAGCCGGTCGGCGAGCACGTCCCAGGCGGTGCCGGCACCGTCGGGCCCGTCGGCGCCCTCGGCGGCGCGCACCGCGCCCGCCGCCTCCTCCAGCGCCGCGCGTCGCCGACCGTCGTCCCCGAACGGGTCGCCGGGCCACTGCGTGGTCGCCACCACGTCGGCACGCGGGTTGGCCGCGCCCACCTCGGGCGGCGCCTCCCAGCCGGCCTCCGAGACCGCACCCGCCTCGAGCAGCTCCGCGAGGAACGGAGACACGGCCCGTCGTCGGGTCGCGGTGCCCCACCAGGCACCCGTGAGCAGCAGGTCCGTCCGCGCACGGGTCAGCGCGACGTAGGCGAGCCGTCGCTCCTCGGCCAGCTCGTGCCGGCCCGCGTCCAGCCGGAACTCCAGCCGCCGTCGGTCCAGGTCCTGCGGGTTCGCGGCACCGGCGTAGCGGAACGCGGGGAGGTCGTCCCGGTCACCTCGCAGCGGGTACGGCAGCGTGCCGAGCCCCGTCAGCCAGCCCGAGCTCGTCGGCCCGTCGGCCCCGCTCGCCAGCACGGGAAGCACGCCGTCCACCAGGCCCGGCACGGCGACCACGTCCCACTCCAGCCCTTTGGCGGCGTGCACGGTGATCAGCTGGACGGCGTCCGGGTCCGGCTCGCTCACGGGCAGCTCGAGACCGTCCTCGCGCGCGTCGGCCGCCTCCAGCCAGGCGAGGAAGCCGCCGAGCGTCGGCAGCTCCGCGGAGCGGGCGAACTCGCCGGCCACCCGGGCGAACGAGTCGAGGTGCAGGCGGGCACGTGCGGGGCCGACGCCCGGTCGGGATGCCACCTCGATGTCGAGGCCGAGCAGGCGTTCCGTCTCCGCCACCAGCTCCGGCAGCGGCAGGTAGGTGTGCCGGCGGACGTCACGCAGCACGGTGGCGAGGCGTGCCAGGCGGGTCCGGCCGACGTCCGTCAGCACGCGCCCGTCGTGGCTGCGCCAACCGGGTGCGGGTAGGTCGTCGAGCGCATCGACGATGCTGCGCTCGTCCACCACGTCGTGCTCGCGAGAGCCGTCGTCGGTCGACCTCGACCTGCCCGGACCGCGGGCGGCGAGCTCGTGCGCCCAGGCCGCGAGCGCATGCAGGTCCGCGGCGCCGAGCCGGGTGCGCACCCCGGTCAGCAGCCGCATCAGCGCGTCTCCGCGCGACGGGTCGTGGGCCGCCTGCAGCGCCGCGACCAGGTCGACCACCTCAGGTGTGGAGAGCAGCCCACCGAGACCGACCACCTCGACCGGCAGCCCTGCCGCCCGCAGGGCTGGTGCCAGCACCTCGAACTGCGACCGCTTGCGGCACAGGACGGCGGCCGTGACGCGGCAGCCGTCCTGGCTCGCGGGACGCCACCGCTCGGCGACGAACCGTGCGACCGCCGACGCCTCCTCCTCCACCGTGGCGCACATCAGCGCGGCCACGTGACCGGAACCCGCGCCGGGCCGGGCGCCGAGCACCGGGACCTCCACGGGGTGCACGCGAGCGGCGGCCGCGGCCCGGAGCGGACCCGCCACGAGGTTCGCCGCGTCGAGGATCGCCCGGTCGTTGCGCCACGACGTGGAGAGCTGGTGCACGTCGGCCGGCCGCCGGAGGCCGTCCTCGACCACCGGGAACGAGGCGGGAAACCGTTCCAGACCGCCCGCACTGGCCCCGCGCCAGCCGTAGATGGACTGGTGCGGGTCCCCGACCGCCATCACGGGGTGGCCGTCGCCGAAGAGGGCTCGCAGCAGCTCCAGCTGCGCATGGGACGTGTCCTGGTACTCGTCGAGCAGCACCACGCGGTACCTGTCCCGCTCGGCGCTCGCGACGGCGGGCACCTCGGCCGCCAGCCTGGCGGCCAGCGCGACCTGGTCGCCGAAGTCGATGACGTCTCCGGCGCGCTTGCGGTCCCGGTAGGCGGCCACCACGTCGAGCAGCCGCAGCCGCTCCTGCAGCGAGCCGATCAGGGTCCGGAGCTCCTGCTTCAGCGGCCGCGGCGGGTCACCCGCCGGCGTCGAGGTCAGACCGTCGACGATCCGCTCGATGCCCCGGCGTGCCTCCTGCACCGTCACCAGGTGCTCGTCGAGCGCTCCGGAGAGCTCGAGCACCGCGTCCACCACCGTGGACGTCGCCTTGTCCGTGTCGAGGTCGCCGGACCACGACTCGACGACGTCGGCCGCCAGCTGCCACTGGGCTGCCTCGCCCAGCAGCCGCGCGCCGGGCTCGAGGCCGAGGCGAAGAGCGTGCTCGCCGACCAGCCCCGCGGCGTAGGCGTGGTACGTCGAGACGGTCGGCCGGCTGAGGGCACCGAGGGGGTCGTCGGGGTCGTGCAGGCCGAGCAGCTCCGCCCCGGGCAGCTCCAGCCGAGCCGACCGGGCGCTGCGCACCAGCGCCCGCAGCCGCCGACGGACGCGGTCCTCGAGCTCACCGGCCGCCTTCCGGGTGAACGTGAGCCCGAGGACCTGCTCGGGCGCCACCAGGCCGTTGGCCAGCAGCCAGACCACGCGCGCCGCCATCGTCTCCGTCTTGCCGGACCCCGCCCCGGCCACGACCAGCGCGGGGCGCAACGGCGACTCGACCACCCGCTGCTGCTCCGGCGTCGGCGGTTCCTTGTTCAGCAACGCGGCGATCTGCACCGCGGACAGCACGCTCATCCGGCCACCACCTGCTGACCCTCGTCGCGGAGGGGGCACGAGCGGCGCACCGGGCACCGGTCGCACATCGCGTTGTGCGTCGCGGGGAACCGCGCGGCCGCCATCGCACCGGCCACCTGGTCGATCATCGTCCGGGCCCAGCTCGGGCCGTCCGCCTCCGGGCCGATCGGCGGCTGCACCCGCTGGGCCGCCTTCTTGCCGCTGCCCAGGTACACCAGCCGGGCGTCGGCGCTGGAGGTGCCGGAGGCCAGCTCCTCGAACGCGCCGCCCTCCACCGCCAGCTGGTAGGCGGCCAGCTGGGGGTTGACCTCGGCCTCGGACTGCGGCGGCGGCGTACGACCCGTCTTGAGGTCGATCACCCGCACCGCACCGTCGGCCGCCCGCTCCACCCGGTCGGCCGAACCACGCACCAGGGCCCGCTCGGTGGTCAGGGTGAACTCCGCCTCGACCAGCAGCGGCCCCCCCGCCGTCCGCAGGTAGTCGGCCAGCCGGTCCACCATCTGCTCGGCACGGCGTCGAGCCGCCCGCGCCGGCCAGCCGTCGCCCAGGCCCAGCTCGGACCACCGGCGGTCGAGCGCCTCCCTCAGCTCGGTCCTGGTCCCCCGGGGCAGCTCCTGCGCGATGGCGTGCACCAGAGTGCCGAGCGTCTGCTGACCCGAGTCGGCGGGTGTGCCGCCCGCCGACTCCAGCGCCCAGCGCAGCGTGCAGCGTTGCGCCGCCTCTATGCGCGACGGCGAGACGGGAACACGGGTGTCCGCCCCCCACAGCGGCGCGTCCGACGACGGCTGCGCGAGCCCCGACCACTGCGCCGGGTCGGCCCCCTCGACGCCGGCGGCCGCCAGCCGCGCGAGCGTGCGTGCGGCGGTCCGGTCCGGGTGGCCGTCCGCGACCGAGGCGACGAGCGATGCGCGCAGCGACGCCACCAGCCCGCGCAGGTCCAACGGCGCCGGTGCCGTGGTGCGGCGCTCGGCCCCGTCCTCCGACTCGGGCGGCTGGACCAGGTCGAGGAAGGCCGACGGCTGCTGGTCCGTGTCCGCGACGGCCGTGACCAGCAGCCGTCGGCGCGCGCGCGAGCACGCGACCGTGAACGAGCGAAGCTCGTCCGCCAGCACCGCCGCCCGTGCCTGCACCGGGTCGCCACGACCGTCCGACGCCCCGGCACGCCCGTCGAGCAGGTCCACCAGCGCCGCGGCTCCGAGCATGCTGTCCCGCAGCCGCAGGTCGGGCCACACGCCCTCCTGCACGCCCGTGACCGCCACCACGTCCCACTCGCGGCCGGCCGCGCCGGCGGGGGTCAGCACGCTGACCGCCTGGTGACGGGCCCGCGCCGCCAGGGAGTCGACGGGCAGGTCCTGCCCCTCCAGCCACGTGACGAACGCCCCCGGCGGCGCCTGCGGGTTCCGGTCGACGAACGTCTCAGCCGCGCGGAACAGGGCCAGCACGGCATCGAGGTCCCGGTCCGCCCGCTGTCCCGAGGCGCCACCTGACAGGGCCGCCCGCCGCCACGTCTCGGCGACGCGCGCGGCGTCCCACACCGCCCACAGCACCCCCTGCGCATCCGCGCCGTCGCGCAGCGCCGCGGCGCGACCCGCAGCCAGCACGGAGGCCAGCCGCCGCAACGGGCCGGCGGCCGTCGGGGGCAGCCCCGCGGTCCTCGTCTGCTCCACCGCGGCCTCGACCAGCAGCGCGTCGCTGCTGCGGCCGCCACCGCCGGCCAGCTCGACGGCGCGCAGGGCGCGCCGGACCCGTCGCAGGCCCACGGCATCGAGGCCGATCAGCGGCGAGCAGAGCAGCCGAGCGGCCAGCGGCGCGTCGAGCGATGTCACGCCGCAGGCGACCCCCATCGCGTCGAGCAGGGGGCGCACGGCGGGCTCGTCGCGCAGCGCGACCTGCGACCCCAGCACGCTGACCGGGACGCCGGCCGCCGCCAGCGCCCGACGCAGCCGCGTGACACCGTCCCCGGACCGCGCCACCACCGCCATCCGGTCCCAGCCGAGCCCCTCCTCCAGCCGCGCGCTGCGCAGCGTGCGGGCCACCAGCGCCGCCTCCTGCGCCTCGCTCGGCAGCACCGCCACCCGCACCGAGCCGATCGGCGCCGCCGACGGGGCGGCTGCACGTCGGTGCTGCGCGGTGCCGACCGTGCCGACCCGCTCGGCGACCCGGGCCGTGACCGCGCGAAGGGCACCCCCCTGCCGCCATGCCGTCGTCAGGGCCAGCACGCGCGCGTCCAGCTCCCCCGGGCCGTCACCGGCGACCGCGGCTCGGGACACCAGTGCCGGGTCCGCCCCGCGGAACGTCTGCACCGCGGCGTCGGGGTCGGCGAGCAGCAGCAGCCGGGCACCGTCCTCCGCGAGCACGCGCAGCAGCCGTGCGGTGGCGGCGGTCGACTCCTGGTGGTCGTCGACGACGACGAGACCCCACCGCGGTCGCGGCACGCGCGGCACCTCCTCCGCCCACGAGTCGAGCGCGCGCACCGCCTCGTCGACGACGACGGCGGGGTCGAGCCGGGCACCGACGTCCGGCGTCGACGTGCGCAGGGCCATCACCGCGAGGTACTCCTCGTAGACCCGCGCCGCGGCGGACCACTCCGGCCGTCCGTGGCGCCTGCCGAGCGCGGCGAGCTCCTCGGGCGCCAGCCCGCGCTCCGCGGCGCGCATCAGCAGGTCGCGCAGCTCGTCGCGGAACGCCCGCCGCCCGAGCGCCTCGACGGGTACGTCGGCCGGCCACCCGACCTGGGCCCCGTCGCCCTCGGCGTGCCCGGCGAGGAGCTCGGCGAGGACCAGGTCCTGCTCGGCCCCGGACACCAACGCCGGCGGCGGCTCGCCGAGCGCCACGGCGCGTGCCCGCAGCACCGCGAACGCCACCGCGGCCGGCGTCTGCACCAGCGGACGTCCCGCGGTGTGCGGCCAGCGGGCCGCGAGCCGGTCCCGCAGGTCACCCGCGAGCCGGCGGCTCGCCGCCAGCACCAGCACGTCGTCGGCCGGGGCCCCGCGCCGAGCCGCCTCGACCACCGCCTCGAGCGCGACGGTCGTCTTGCCGGTACCCGGCGCGCCGAGCACGAGCAGCGCACGCTCGCCGCCCGCGACCGCCTCGACCGCCGCGCGCTGGGCGTCGTCGAGGGTGACCGGCCTGCCGGGACCGTCCCGCGGCACGTCGGCCAGCGTCGGCCGCGCCAGCACCGGACCCGCATCGGACGTGCCCGATCGGCCGGCCGCCGTGCCGGACGTCCCACGGGCACCCGGCCTGCCGACGTCAGCCGGGCCGCGGAGCACCGGAGGTGGTGGGCTGTCGGGCACGGCCAGATCCCACCACGTCCCACCGACATGTCGACGCACCACCGCCGCAGCCGACCCGTCGGTGGACCGCGCCGACCGGCGCCGAGCACCTCCTGCCAGCACGCTCACCCGGCGGCCACCGAGTCGCCCGGCGGTGCGCTGGCTACCATCACCGGATGAGCGCCGTCCCGCCCGTCGACGGGGACTCGGCCGCCTCCGTGCCGGCACCGCCGGCGGGCCGCGCCGCGGGTCCGCGGATGCGCCGCGACCAGCGCCGCGACCAGCTGCTGACCATCGCGCAGCAGCTGTTCGCCAGCGAGGGCTACCACCACGTGTCGATGGACGACATCGCCGACCGCGCGCTGGTGAGCAAGCCGGTGCTGTACCGGCACTTCCCGTCCAAGCTCGACCTCTACCTGGCGGTGGTGGACGCCTGCGGCGAGGACCTGCTGACCACCATGGACCGTGCCCTCGAGCCAGTGCAGCACGGCCAGGCGACGGACGGTCGCGACGTCGTCGCCGCCATCGTGCGGGCGTACATCTCCTTCGTCGAGGTCGCGGGCGAGGCGTCCAGCCTGCTCTTCGAGTCCGACGTCACCCGCGACCCCGGCGTCCGGGCCCGGGTCGAGCGGGCCTCCGTCTCCACCGGGACGCGCATCGCCGAGGCGCTGCAGCAGGCCGCCGGCCTCGAGCCTGCGGAGGCCGCGACAGTGTCCGCCGCGCTGGTGGCGATGGCGCAGGGAGCGGCGGTGCACCGCCTGCGCCATGCCGGCACGCTGACGGCGGAGGCGACCACGGACCTGGTCTCCCGGCTGGCGTGGGGCGGCGTGGGCGGCCTGATCACGGACGTGTCGCGGCCCGCCGGCAGCTCGGCGCCGACCAGGACCGGGACGACGGACGCGGCGACCCACGGTGCCGAGGCGGCCGGGGCCGCCGACCCGGGTACCTCGCCCGCCACCACCT
>NCKG01000301.1:0-2050 GCA_002279095.1 Cellulomonas sp. 14-74-6 | reverse complement strand
TCACCGACAGGGTGCCGGTGTCGTCGCGGTCGACCACCACGGTGTCGCCGTCGTGCACCTGACCGGCCAGCAGGGACCGGGCCAGCCGGTCGCCGATCTCCTTCTGCACCAGCCGGCGCAGCGGCCGGGCGCCGTACGCGGGGTCGTACCCCTCGAGCGCCAGCCACTCGCGGGCGGCGGGGGTGACGTCGAGCGTCAGCCGACGGTCGGCCAGCCGACGGGCCAGCGCGGCCACCTGCAGCTCGACGATCTGCCCGATCTCCTCGATCGACAGGGCGTCGAACAGCACGATGTCGTCCAGCCGGTTGAGGAACTCCGGCTTGAACGCCGAGCGGACGGCCGTCATCACGGCTTCCCGTCGGGCGTCGTCCGACAGCATCGGGTCGGCCAGGAACTGCGAACCGAGGTTCGACGTCAGCACCAGGATCACGTTGCGGAAGTCGACCGTGCGGCCCTGGCCGTCGGTCAGCCGACCGTCGTCCAGCACCTGAAGCAGGATGTCGAACACTTCCGGGTGGGCCTTCTCGACCTCGTCGAGCAGCACCACCGCGTACGGACGGCGCCGCACCGCCTCGGTGAGCTGGCCGCCCTCCTCGTAGCCGACGTAGCCGGGAGGGGCGCCGACCAGGCGGGCGACCGAGTGCTTCTCGGAGTACTCGCTCATGTCGATGCGGACCATGGCGCGCTCGTCGTCGAACAGGAAGTCCGCGAGCGCCTTGGCCAGCTCGGTCTTGCCGACGCCGGTGGGCCCGAGGAACAGGAACGAGCCGGTGGGGCGGTCCGGGTCGGAGATGCCGGCGCGGGCTCGACGGACGGCGTCGGAGACGGTGGCGACGGCCTTCTTCTGGCCGATCAGCCGCTCGCCGAGCACCTCCTCCATGCGCAGCAGCTTGGCGGTCTCACCCTCCAGCAGCCGGCCGGCGGGGATGCCGGTCCAGGCGGCCACCACCTCGGCGACCTCGTCGGGACCGACCTTCTCGGCGATCATCGGGGTGCTGCCCGCCAGGTCGACGTCCGCGTCGGCCTCGGACGACTCCGCGGCGGCGATCTCCTTCTCCACGGCAGGGATCTCGCCGTACATCAGGCGGCCCGCGGTCGCCAGGTCACCTTCGCGCTGGGCGCGCTCGGAGTCGGCGCGCAGCTGGTCGAGGCGCGCACGGAGGTCACCGACGCGGTTGTGGCCGGCCTTCTCCTTCTCCCACCGGGCGGTCAGCGACGCGAGCTCCTCGCGACGGTCGGCCAGGTCGGCGCGCAGCTTGTCGAGGCGGTCGCGCGAGGCGGGGTCGTCGGCCTCCGAGAGGACGACCTCCTCCATCTCCAGCCGGGTGACGGCGCGCTGCAGCGCGTCGATCTCGATGGGGCTGGAGTCGAGCTCCATCCGCAGCCGCGAGGCCGCCTCGTCGACCAGGTCGATCGCCTTGTCGGGGAGCTGGCGGCCGGAGATGTACCGGTCGGACAGCGTGGCGGCCGCGACGAGGGCGGCGTCGGAGATGGTCACCTTGTGGTGCGCCTCGTACCGCTCCTTGAGACCGCGCAGGATCGCGATGGTGTCCTCCACCGAGGGCTCGCCGACGAACACCTGCTGGAACCGGCGCTCCAGGGCCGGGTCCTTCTCGATGCGCTCGCGGTACTCGTCGAGCGTCGTCGCGCCCACCAGCCGCAGCTCACCGCGGGCCAGCATCGGCTTGAGCATGTTGCCGGCGTCCATCGCACCCTCGCCGCCGGCGCCCGCGCCGACGACGGTGTGCAGCTCGTCGATGAACGTGACGATCTCGCCCTCGGCACCGGTGATCTCGGCGAGCACCGCCTTGAGGCGCTCCTCGAACTCGCCGCGGTACTTGGCACCGGCCACCATGCTGGCCAGGTCGAGCGAGACGAGGCGCTTGCCGCGCAGCGACTCCGGCACGTCACCGGCGACGATGCGCTGGGCAAGCCCCTCGACGACGGCCGTCTTGCCGACACCGGGCTCACCGATCAGCACCGGGTTGTTCTTGGTGCGGCGGGACAGCACCTGCACCACCCGGCGGATCTCGGCGTCGCGGCCGATCAC
>NCKG01000300.1:0-2096 GCA_002279095.1 Cellulomonas sp. 14-74-6 | reverse complement strand
TGCAGAACCTGCTCGGCACGATGAGCAAGCTCGACCACCAGGGCACCGGGGCGACGTCCGACGCGGTCAAGCTCGAGCTGCAGGCAGACTGCTACGCCGGCATCTGGATCGGCCACGCGGCCACCACCAAGGACCCACAGACAGGCGTGGTGTTCCTCGACCCCGTGACCCCGCAGCAGCTGTCGAACGCGTTGGCGGCGGCCCAGGCGGTCGGTGACGACCACATCCAGCAGCAGTCCGGCGGAGGCGTGAACCCCGACACGTGGACGCACGGCTCCAGCGCGCAGCGGGAGAAGTGGTTCACCGCCGGGTACCAGAAGGGCACGCTCGCGGCCTGCGACACGTTCTCGGCACCGAGCCTCTGACGCCGGCCACGCCACCGGGGGAAGGACGACGACGCCCCCACGACCGCAGTCGCAGGGGCGTGCCGACGGGGCGGGGCTCAGATGTTGAAGCCGATGGCCCGCATCTGCTCGCGCCCGTCCTCGGTGATCTTCTCGGGGCCCCACGGGGGCATCCACACCCAGTTGATGCGGAACGCGTCGACGATGCCGTCGAGCACCTGAGCGGTCTGGTCCTCGATCATGTCGGTCAGCGGGCAGGCCGCCGACGTCAGCGTCATGTCGATGGTGGCGGTGTTGGTCTGGTCCACCAGCACGCCGTAGACGAGCCCAAGGTCGACGACGTTCACGCCCAGCTCGGGGTCGATGACGTCGCGCATGGCCTCCTCGACGTCGGCAGCGGTGGCCGGCTCCGTGCGGGCGCCGGGGTTCTGGTCGATGCTCATGCGTCCTCCTGGGTACGGGCGCCGGACAGGATGAGGGCGTCGGACATGGCGACCCAGCCGAGCAGGGCGCACTTGACGCGTGCGGAGTAGCGGGACACGCCGGTGAACGCCGCGGCGTCGCCGAGCGCCTCCTCGGCGGCCTCGTCGTCCAGGCCCACCCCGCGGGACTGCATGAGGGCGCGGAACGAGTCGTGCAGCGCGTCCACCGTGCGCAGGTCCTGGCCGACGACGAGGTCGTGCAGCACCGACGCCGACGCCTGGGAGATCGAGCAGCCCTGGCCGTCCCAGCGCAGGTCGCGCACCACCGGCACGGGGCCGCTGGTGTCCACGTCGACCCGGACCGTCAGCTCGTCGCCGCAGGTCGGGTTGACCTGGTGGGACACCCCGCAGGCGTCGGCGTGCTCGGCGATCGCCACCGCGACCGTCCCCGACCCCTCGGGCAGGCCGCGCCCGTGCGGGTACTTCGCGTGGTCCAGGATCACCTGCTGGTACAGCTGTTCCATCGAGCCGGAGCTCACTGGTCACCTCCGTGTCGGTGGACGCGCGCGTCGTCGTCCGCACCGAAGAACATCCGGACCCCCGCCAGCGCTTCCCGGAACACCTCGATCTCCGCCTCGGTGGTGTACACGGACGCGGTGGCGCGAGCCGTCGCGGCCACGCCGAAGCGGCGGTGCAGCGGCTGGGCGCAGTGGTGGCCGACGCGCACGGCGACGCCGGCGTCGTCCAGCACCTGGCCGACGTCGTGCGCGTGCACGCCGTCCACCACGAACGACACGGTGGCGAGCCGGTCCCGGTTGTCCGTCGGGCCGATCACCCGCACGCCCGGCACGGACGCGACCGCGTCCAGCAGCAACCCGGCGAGCTGCCGCTCGTGCGCCGCCACGGCGTCCATGCCGAGCTCCGCCAGGTAGTCCGCCGCGACGCCCATACCGACGGCCTGGGCGACCATCTGGGTGCCGGCCTCGAACCGTTGCGGCGGCGGGGCGTACGTCGTCTGCTCCATGGTGACGACCTCGACCATCGACCCGCCGGTGAGGAAGGGCGGCAGGTCGGCGAGCAGCTCCCGGCGCCCGTACAGCGCGCCGACACCGGTGGGACCGAGCATCTTGTGGCCGGAGAAGGCGGCGAAGTCCACGCCGAGCGCGTGCAGGTCCACCGGCAGGTGCGGGACTGACTGGCAGGCGTCCAGCACGGTGAACGCACCGACCTCGCGAGCCCGGGCGACGAACGCGTCGACGGGCGTGATCGCCCCGGTGACGTTCGACGCGTGCGTGAACGCCAGCACGCGCGTGCGCTCACCGACGACCGT
>NCKG01000299.1:0-2109 GCA_002279095.1 Cellulomonas sp. 14-74-6 | reverse complement strand
CATGGTCCCCCGGGCGATGGTGTCCGCCGAGCGCATCGCCGAGGTGGTGGACACCCCGACGACGGTGGTGCCGCCGCTGGTGCCGGTCCCGCTTCCCGGCGGGGTCGCCGGGCGCCGGCTCGAGCTGCGGGACGTGGAGTTCCGTTACCCGGGCGCGGAGGACGCCGTGCTGCAGGGCGTCGACCTGGTGGCCGAGCCCGGGCAGACGACCGCGATCATCGGGTCGACCGGCTCGGGCAAGACGACGCTGCTCAACCTGGTGCCGCGGCTGTACGACGTCACGGGCGGCCGCGTGCTGATCGGTGGGGTCGACGTGCGTGACCTCGCGGCTGACCAGCTGTGGGGGCAGATCGGCCTCGTGCCGCAGAAGCCCTACCTGTTCTCCGGCACGGTGCGGTCGAACCTGCAGTTCGGCACGCCGGACGCCGACGACGACGCCCTCTGGCACGCCCTCGAGGTGGCCCAGGCGCGTGACTTCGTCGAGGCGCTCGAGGGTGGTCTCGACGCTCCGATCGCGCAGGGGGGCACCAACGTGTCGGGCGGGCAGCGACAACGGCTCGCTATCGCCAGGGCCCTGGTGCGACGACCGGGCATCTACCTGTTCGACGACTCGTTCTCCGCGCTCGACTACGCGACGGACGCGGCGCTGCGGACGGCGCTCGTGCCGGAGACGCAGGACGCGACCGTGCTCGTCGTCGCGCAGCGGGTGGCCACCATCCGCAACGCGGACCGGATCGTCGTCATGGACGAAGGACGGGTCGTGGGCGTCGGGACGCACTCCGAGCTGCTGGAGGGCAACCCGACCTACCAGGAGATCGTGTACTCCCAGCTGAGCGTGGAGGAGGCGGCGTGAGCGGGCAGACGCAGGACCGGGCGCCCGTGGCACCGCCGCGGCGCGGGCCGATGGGCGGGCACGGCCCGATGGGGATGGGCGTGCCGGGGGAGAAGTCGAAGGACTTCGGCGGCTCGGCGAAGCGGCTCGCGCGCCGGCTCGGGCCCGAGCGGACGCGGCTCACCGGTGTGATGGTGCTCGGCGTGCTGTCCGTCGCGGCCGCCGTCGCGGGCCCCAAGCTGCTGGGCCGCGCGACCAACGTGATCTTCGAGGGGCTCGTCGGACGCCGCCTGCCCGGCGGGGTGAGCAAGGAGCAGGCCGTCGCCGCCCTGCGTGCCCAAGGACAGGGCAAGGTCGCGGACGTGCTGCAGGCGATGACGCACGTCGTGCCGGGCCAGGGCGTCGACTTCACGAGGCTGGGCAAGATCCTCGTCGTCGTCATGGCGGTCTACGTCGCCTCGTTCCTGTTCGGCTGGGTGCAGGGCCGGCTGACGGCGCGGATCGTGCAGAACACCGTGCTGAGGATGCGCGCGGACGTGGAGTCGAAGCTGTCGCGGCTGCCGCTGTCGTACTTCGACAAGCAGCCGCGCGGCGAGCTGCTGTCCCGGGTGACCAACGACATCGACAACGTCGCGCAGACGATGCAGCAGACGCTGTCGCAGCTGATCACCTCGGTGCTCACGGTGGTCGGCGTGCTGGTGATGATGCTGACCATCTCGTGGCAGCTGACGCTCATCGCGCTGGTCACCATCCCGCTGACCATCGGCATCGCCGGCGCGATCGCGGCGCGGTCCAAGCCGCAGTTCATCCAGCAGTGGCGGTGGACCGGCGAGCTGAACGCCCACATCGAGGAGATGTTCACCGGCCACGCGCTGGTGACGGTGTTCGGTCGGCAGAAGGAGGCGGCCGCGACGTTCGAGGACCGCAACGGCAAGCTGTTCGAGTCCTCGTTCCGGGCGCAGTTCATCTCCGGGATCATCCAGCCGGCCCTCGGGTTCGTCGCGAACCTCAACTACCTGCTCGTGGCCGTGGTCGGGGCGCTGCGGATCACGTCCGGCGCGATGACGCTGGGTGACGTCCAGGCGTTCATCCAGTACAGCCGGCAGTTCAGCCAGCCGATCACGCAGATCGCCTCGATGGCGAACCTGCTGCAGTCCGGCGTCGCGTCGGCCGAGCGGGTGTTCGAGCTGCTGGACGCGCCGGAGCAGGGGCCCGACCCGGTCCCCGCCGCGACGCTGCCGGCGCGGGTGCGCGGCCGGGTGGCCTTCGAGCACGTG
>NCKG01000298.1:0-2121 GCA_002279095.1 Cellulomonas sp. 14-74-6 | reverse complement strand
CCTGCGCGCAGCTCCTGCGCAAGGAACTGCTCGGCGGCGTCCACGTCGTCTGCGAGCACCACCTCGTCGCCCCACGACCCCTCGTGGTTGGCGCCGTCACGGATCGCCCGCGCACCGTCCCCGACCACCACGGTCAGCCCGATGTTGAGCCGGACGACGAGCCGCCCGATCGCGTCGTGGGCCTGCCGCGCCTCGGCACCGAGCTCGAGCATCTCGCCGAGCACGGCGACCGAGCGGCGGTCCCGGCCGGCGAGCTGCGCGAGGGCCTTCAGCGCGGCGCGCATCGAGTCCGGGTTGGCGTTGTAGGAGTCGTCGACCACGGTGACGCCGTCCGGACGGTCCACCACGTGCATCCGGTGGGGGCTCAGCGCGTCCGCGGACGACAGCCCGGCGGCGACGTCGGCCAGCTCCAGCCCGCCGACCAGCCCGGTGGCCGCCGCCGCAAGCGCGTTGTGCACGTGGTGCTCGCCCACCAGGCGCAGCCGCACCGACGCCGACCGAGGGGCCTGCGTCGTTCGAGCGTCGACCAGCGTGAACGCCGCCCGCCCGCGCTGGTCGAGCGTCACGTCGGTGGCGCGCACCTGCGCGGCCGGCGACGTGCCGAAGGTGACCACCGGTCCGGGGGCGAGCTCCGCCATCGCCATCACGCGATGGTCGTCTGCGTTCAGCACCGCGACGCCGTCGGACCGAAGACCGCGGACCAGCTCGGACTTGGCCCGAGCCGTCGCCTCGACACCGCCGAACTCGCCGAGGTGGGCGGCGCCCACGACGAGCACGACGGAGACGTCCGGCGGCGCGATCTGCGTGAGGTACTCGATGTGCCCGATGCCGGACGCGCCCATCTCGAGCACCAGGTGCGTCGTCGCCTCGTCCGCTCGCAGCACCGTCAGGGGCAGGCCGATCTCGTTGTTGAACGAGCGCACCGGCGCGACCGTCGGCCCGTCGGCCGCGAACAGCTGCGCCAGCAGGTCCTTCGTCGTCGTCTTCCCGACCGACCCGGTCACGGCGACGACCTGCAGCGCTGCGCCGCCCGGCTCGGCCGCGGCCTCGCGCAGCCGGGCGAGCACCTCACGGGCCAGGGCGCCGAGCGCCACCGTCACGTCGTCCACCAGCACCGCGGGCAGGGTTCCTCCTGCCGGGTGCGGGACGTCGTGCGCCGCGAGCACCAGCACGGCGCCCGCCTCCACCGCTCGCGCCGCGAACGCGTGACCGTCGACGTGCTCGCCGGGCAGCGCGACGAAGAGCGCACCCGGCAGCACCTCACGCGAGTCCGACACCACCGGACCGCTGACCACGGTCCGCGGGTGCACCCCGGACAGCACGCCTCCCGTTGCGGCCGCGACCTCGGCCGCCGTGAGGGCGATCACGCGTGCAGCCCGGATGCCGCACCGGCCGCGGCGAGCCGCTCGTCCCGGACGGCCCTCAGCACGTCGCGGTCGTTGTAGCGGTGGAACACCCCGGCGATCTCCTGCGTCGGCTCGTGCCCCTTGCCCGTGATGATCACCGTGTCCTCGTCGCCTGCAAGGTCGAGGGCGCGCCGCACGGCGTCGGCACGGCTGGTCGTCACCTCGAGCACGTCCACAAGATCGGGTCGCTGCGCGCGGACACCCTCCAGGATGGCCGCCCGGATCGACCCCGGGTCCTCCGAACGCGGGTTCTCGTCCGTGACGACGACGACGTCCGCGAGCCGCGCCGCGATCTCGCCCATCATCGGCCGCTTGCCGCGGTCCCGGTCGCCGTCGGAGCCGAGCACGATCACCAGGCGCCCCGGCGTGATCGGCCGGACCGCCTCCAACGCCAGCACCAGCGCGTCCGGCGTGTGGGCGTAGTCCACCAGCGCCAGGGGGAAGCCGCCGCCGCGCTCGATCACCCGCTCCATCCGGCCGGGGATCTCGTGCGCGTGCGCGACCGCCTCGATCGCCGTCGGCAACGGCACGCCCGCCGTGTGCGCCAGCACCAGCGCCGTCGCGGCGTTGGAGACGTTCACCAGTCCGGGCAGCGGGCTCGCGGCGTGGTGCCGCGCGCCGTCGGGCCCCCGGAGCACGAAGGTCGAGCCGACGCCGTCGAGCCCGATCTGCGCCTCGACCACCGCCCAGTCGGCCGTCTCCCCCACCGGGTCCC
>NCKG01000023.1:0-13526 GCA_002279095.1 Cellulomonas sp. 14-74-6 | reverse complement strand
GACCGTGGGGAGCCGTTCGACCTCGTCTTCGTCGACGCCAACAAGCAGTCGCTGGCGCGCTATCTCGACCTCGTCGTCGCGCTCTCGCGGCCGGGGACCGTCATCGTCGTGGACAACGTCGTGCGCGCCGGCGCGGTGCTCGAGGCCGGCCACCCCGACGCTCGCGTCCAGGGCACCCGGCAGTTCCTCGAGCGCGCGGCACAACGCGCCGACGTCGAGGGCACCGTGATCCAGACCGTCGGCCGCAAGGGGTACGACGGTCTGGCGATCCTGGTCGTGCGCTGAGCTGAGCTCCGCCCGCGGCGGTCAGCGACCGCGGCGAGCGTGGAGCGCGGCGAGGGCCTCGTCGAGGATCGCGGCCCCGTCCTCGTCGGACCGGCGCTCCTTCACGTACGCGAGGTGCGTCTTGTACGGCTCGTTCCGCACGGGAGCCGGTGGGTTCGCCTGGTCCTGACCGGCGGGGAACCCGCAGCGCGGGCAGTCCCACGTCACCGGCGCCTCGGCGACGGCCTCCTCAGCGAAGCTCGGCCGCGTCTCGTGCCCGTTCGCGCACCAGTAGGAGATCCAGACACGCGGGGCGGCGTCGCCGCGCTCCGCCTCGCCCATCGGACCCGCGCCGACGCGCGAGCCCCGGATTGCGCTTCCGCTTGCCATGGTTGCTCAGCCCCCTCAGGACCAGCGCTGGACGAGCCCGAGCCCGACGATGACGAGCGACCACACGACGGCGACGGCGATCGTGATGCGGTTCAGGTTCCGCTCGGCCACACCGGACGAGCCCGCGCTGCTGCTGATGCCGCCCCCGAACATGTCGGAGAGGCCGCCGCCCATGCCCTTGTGGAGCAGGACGAGGGGGACGAGCAGCAGGCTGGTCAGCACCAGTGCCACCTGAAGAGCGATGCGCAGGGCATTCACGGTGTGGGGTCGATCCTCACTCGTAGGACGAAGACGGGGCCGCGGGGCGAGGCCGCGTACAGGTTAGGCGACGCGGAGGCCCTGATCCACCATCGCATCGCAGGACGACGACCGGCCCGGGCCTTTGGACCCGGGCCGGTCGCGTGGGAAGGTCAGGCGCCGACGGCGTGCGACCGGTAGCGGGCGATGGCCGCGAACTCCTCCGGGTCGAGGCTCGCGCCTCCGACGAGGGCACCGTCGACGTCCGGCTTCGCCATGATCGAGGCGACGTTGCCGGACTTCACGGAACCGCCGTAGAGCACACGCACCGCGTCCGCGGTCGACTGGTCGTACAGCTCGACCAGCCGCGCGCGGATGGCGCCGGCCATCTCCTGGGCGTCCTCCGGGGTCGCGGTCTCGCCGGTGCCGATGGCCCAGACCGGCTCGTAGGCCACGACGATCGTCGCCACCTGCTCGGCCGTCAGACCCTCGAGCGCGCCGTCGAGCTGGGACAGCGTGTGCGTCACGTGCGTCCCGGCCTTCCGGATCTCGAGCTCCTCACCGATGCACAGGATCGGCACCAGGCCTGCCGCCAGAGACGCCTTCACCTTGGCGTTCACCAGGGCGTCGTCCTCGGCGTGGTACTGCCGGCGCTCGGAGTGGCCGACGGCCACGTACGTGCAGCCCAGCTTGGTGAGGAACACCGGGGAGATCTCGCCGGTGTAGGCGCCCGACGTGTGCGCCGACACGTCCTGCGCGCCGTAGGCGATGTCGAGCTTGTCGGCATCGACCAGGGTCTGCACGGAACGCAGGTCGGTGAACGGCGGCAGGACGGCCACCTCGACGGCGGTGTAGTCGTGCTTGGCGTCCTGGAGCAGCCAGGCGAGCTTCTGGACGGTCTGGATCGCCTGCTGGTGGTCCAGGTTCATCTTCCAGTTGCCCGCCATCAGCGGGGTGCGGTCAGCCATGCCTCAGTCCTCCAGGACGGCGATGCCGGGGAGGGACTTGCCCTCGAGGAACTCGAGGGAGGCGCCACCACCCGTCGAGATGTGGCCGAAGTCGGCCTCGTCGAAGCCGAGCTGACGCACAGCCGCGGCGGAGTCTCCACCACCGACGATCGTGAAGGCACCGTTCTTGCCGGCGTCCACCAGCGCCTGGGCCACCGCGCGCGTGCCCGCGGCGAAGGCCTCGAACTCGAACACGCCAGCCGGGCCGTTCCAGACCACGGTCTTGGCGTCGACGATCTTCGACGCGAACAGCTCGCGGCTCTTCGGGCCGATGTCGAGGCCCATCTGGTCCGCCGGGATGGCGTCGGAGCCGACCACGGTGGCCGGGGCGTCGGCCGCGAACGTCGGCGCCACGACCGTGTCCACGGGCAGCACGATCTCCACGCCCGACTTCTCGGCCTGGGCGAGGTACCCCTTGACCGTGTCGACCTGGTCCGCCTCGAGCAGCGAGGTACCGACCTGGTGACCCTGGGCCACGAGGAACGTGTAGGCCATGCCGCCACCGATGACCAGGCGGTCTGCCTTGCTCAGGAGGTTCTCGATCACGCCGAGCTTGTCCGACACCTTGGCGCCACCGAGCACCACGACGTACGGCCGGGCCGGGTCGTCGGTCGCCTTGCGCAGCGACTCGACCTCCTTGAGGACCAGCGCGCCGACCGCGTGCGGCAGCCGCAGGGCCACGTCGTAGACGGACGCCTGCTTGCGGTGCACCACCCCGAACCCGTCCGACACGAACGCGTCCGCCAGGGCGGCGAGCTCGTCGGCCAGGGCACCGCGCTCGGCCTCGTCCTTGCTCGTCTCGCGGGCGTCGAACCGCACGTTCTCCAGCAGCGCGATCTGCCCGTCCTCGAGGGCCGCGACGGTGGCCTTGGCCGACGGGCCGACCAGGTCCTCCGCGAGCGCCACCGGCTGGCCGAGCAGCTCACCGAGGCGTGCGGCGACCGGCGCCAGAGAGTACTTGGGGTCCGGCGCTCCCTTCGGCCGGCCGAGGTGCGCCATCACCACGACGCGTGCGCCCTTGGCGAGCAGCGCCTGCAGCGTCGGCAGCGCCGCACGGATGCGGCCGTCGTCCGTGATGGTCGTGCCGTCGAGCGGCACGTTGAAGTCGGAGCGGACGAGCACGCGCTTGCCGCG
This sequence comes from Cellulomonas sp. 14-74-6, assembly GCA_002279095.1. Taxonomy (GTDB): domain Bacteria; phylum Actinomycetota; class Actinomycetes; order Actinomycetales; family Cellulomonadaceae; genus Cellulomonas. The sequence continues at coordinate 10,494 of NCKG01000023.1, read as the reverse complement.
CAGGTCGCCCAGGTCGTCGATGGTCTTCATGGTCTCCTACCTACCTCGCAGGTGCGGCCGGCCGGCCGCTGGGGGGGTACTGCACGGGCTGCACGCAGCAGCGTCCGCGTGCGCCGGGGCCTCAGGGCCGGGGCGCACGCGGACGCATGGCTGTGCTACCGGTGGTGCGGCGAGGTCAGAGCCGCTCGCCCACGTACGCGGTCAGCGCCACGAGGCTGTTGGAGTAGCCCCACTCGTTGTCGTACCAGGAGACGACCTTGACCTGGTCGCCGATCACCTTCGTCAGCTTGGAGTCGAAGATGCTCTGGTGCGGGTTGGTGATGATGTCGCTCGACACGATCTCGTCGTCCACGTACTCGAGGATGCCCTTGAGCGGACCCTCCGCGGCGGCCTTCACCGCGGCGTTGACCTCGTCCACCGTGGTCTCCTTCGGAGCGGTGAAGGTGAGGTCCGTGGCCGAGCCGGTGATCACCGGCACGCGCAGGGCGTAGCCGTCCAGCTTGCCCTTCAACTCGGGGAGCACCAGGGCGACGGCCTTGGCGGCACCGGTCGAGGTCGGGACGATGTTCTGCGCGGCGGCGCGGGCGCGACGCAGGTCGCGGTGCGGGCCGTCCTGCAGGTTCTGGTCGCCCGTGTAGGCGTGGATCGTGGTCATCAGGCCACGGACGATGCCGATCGAGTCGTTCAGCGCCTTGGCCAGCGGGGCCAGGCAGTTCGTGGTGCACGACGCGTTCGAGATGATGTGCTGCGTCGCCGGGTCGTACGAGGTGTGGTTCACGCCGACGACGAAGGTGCCGTCCTCGTTCTTCGCCGGGGCGGAGATGATGACCTTCTTGGCACCGGCCTCGATGTGGGCCTTCGCCTTCGTCGCGTCCGTGAAGAAGCCGGTCGACTCGATGACGATGTCCGCACCCAGCTCGGCCCAGGGCAGGTCGGCGGGGTTGCGCTCGGCGAGGGCACGGATCTTCTTGCCGTCGACGATGATGTTGTCGTCGTCGTAGTCCACGCTCAGCGGGAAACGGCCCAGGACGGTGTCGTACTTGAGAAGGTGCGCCAGCGTCTTGTTGTCCGTCAGGTCGTTGACGCCCACGATCTCGATGTCGGCGCCCGAGGCGATGATCGCCCGGTAGAAGTTGCGCCCGATCCGGCCGAAGCCGTTGATGCCGACCTTGATGGTCACTTGCCCTCCTCGGCACGCGCCGATCGCGTCGGCGCACACAATTGGTGGTGGGAACACTCGCACGCCGGTGTGCGGCCCGGCCGTCCTGGCCGCCGCACGCGCTGCGTTCCTCGACGGTACTTCGTGGAGAGGAACGTGCCCAGCACGTGACGGTCGTGTGACGATCGGATGACACGACCCTATACCGTGCGCCTCCGGACGCGTGTGACGAAGGTCCGGCCGCCGGGCCTGCACAGGCACTCCGCGGCAGGCCTGCACAGGCCCTCCGCGGTGGGTGGCCCGGCAGGGGTCTAGAGGTCCAGCAGCTCGGGGCTGAGGCCGGCCTCCGTGTCCGGGACGCCGAGCTCGGCAGCCCGCTTGTCCGCCGTCGCCAGCAGGCGCCGGATCCGACCCGCGACCGCGTCCTTGGTCAGCGGCGGGTCGGCCAGCTTGCCCAGCTCTTCCAGCGAGGCCTCCTTGTGGGCGAGCCGCAGCTCGCCGGCCTCGCGCAGGTGCTCGGGCAGCTCCTCGCCGAGGATCTCGAAGGCCCTCTCGACCCGCGCCCCGGCCGCGACGGCCGCGCGCGCCGACCGACGCAGGTTCGCGTCGTCGAAGTTGGCCAGGCGGTTCGCGGTGCCACGGACCTCGCGGCGGACGCGCCGCTCCTCCCAGACCAGCATCGTCTCGTGCGCGCCCAGCCGCGTCAGCATGGCGCTGATCGCGTCACCGTCCCGGATCACCACACGGTCGATGCCCCGCACCTCCCGGGCCTTGGCGCCGATGCCGAGCCGGCGTGCGGCGCCGACCAGCGCGAGAGCGGCCTCCGGCCCCGGGCACGTCACCTCCAGCGACGACGACCGCCCCGGCTCGGTCAGCGACCCGTGCGCGAGGAAGGCGCCACGCCAGGCCGCCTCTGCCTCCCCCACGCCGGACGACACCACCTGCGGCGGAAGGCCTCGGACGGGGCGTCCTCGGTTGTCGAGCAGACCGGTCTGCCGTGCGAGGGACTCGCCCTCCTTCACGACGCGCACCACGTACCGGCTCCCGCGGCGAAGACCGCCACCGGACACGACGATGATGTCGCTCTCGTGGCCGTAGACCTCCGAGATGGCCTGCTTCAGGCGCCGGGCAGCCACCCCGGTGTCCAGCTCGGCCTCGATGACGATGCGACCGGAGATGATGTGCAGCCCGCCGGCGAAGCGCAGCGTGGCGGCGACCTCGGCCTTCCGGCAGGACGTCCGGTCCACCTTCAGCCGGGCCAGCTCGTCCTTCACCTGTGCCGTCAACGCCATGCGGGTCATCCTGCCATCACCGCCGCTCCCACGGCCCGGCAGCATCGGCCCCGGTGGCCGGGCGCCTCGACAGCGCGACGGTCGGCCGAGCTCAGCTGCGGACGCCGACGTCGCCGAGAGAGCCCTCGAGGATGTCGCGATACGCGGCTGCGAGCCGCAACGGGTCGTGCCGCGCGGTGCCGTCGCCACGGCGCACCTGTCGCACCAGCAGCCGCGCGCCCATCTCCGCGCAGACCTGCGACAGCCCGGCGACGTCGTCGACGGCCGCAGGGTCCGCGACGACCGCATCGATCCGCAGGTCGGACGCGTGCTCGCGGAGCACGGCCACGTGCTCCTGGACCGGCAGGTCCGCCGTCTCGCCGGCCTCCTCGCGCTGCAGGTTCAGGGTGACGATGGTCCGACCACGATGCGCGACGAGCGCGTCGTGCAGCTCCGGTACCAGCAGGTGCGGGAGCACGGAGGTGTACCAGGAGCCCGGTCCGAGCACCACCCAGTCGGCGTCACGGACGGCGGCCACGGCCTCGGCGCACGCCGGCGGCGCCTCGGGTTCCAGACGCACCTGCTCGATCCGGCCCACGCTCGTCGCGACGGCGCTCTGTCCCTCGACGACCCGCCGCACGCCGTCCGGACCGACGACGTCCGCGGCGATGCGCAGCGGCACGGCCGCCATGGGCAGCACCCGGCCGCTGGCGTTGAGCAGCCTGCCGACCCAGTCCAGGCCCTGAACCGGGTCACCGAGCAGCTCCCAGAGGGCGACGATCAGCAGGTTGCCGACGGCGTGCTGGTCCAGCGGGCCGTCCGACGAGTACCGGTGCTGGAGCACGTCGCGCCAGGTACGACCCCAGTCGGAGTCGTCGCAGAGGGCGGAGAGGGCCATCCGCAGGTCGCCGGGCGGCAGCACACCCAGCTCGTCGCGGAGCCGGCCCGAGGAGCCGCCGTCGTCCGCCACCGTCACGACGGCGGTCAGGCGGTCGGTGAGCAGACGGAGGGCGGACAGGCTCGCCGAGAGCCCGTGACCGCCGCCGAGCGCCACCATCGAGGGGCCGCGGTGATGACGTCGAGCGGTCCCCGCGACCGCACGGCCGCGGCCGGCCGACGGGCCGGACGTCATTCCTTGCCGAGGTCGCGAGCCGTCACGCTCACCCGCAGGCCCCGGTCCCGCAGGCGTGCCGCGAGAGCGTCGCTGATCGCCACCGACCTGTGCTTGCCCCCCGTGCAGCCCACCGCGATCGTCACGTAGTGCTTGTCCTCGTGCCGGTAGCCCTCGAGCACGGGCTCGAGAGCGGCGACGTAGCGGTCGACGAACTCCAGGGCGCCGGGCAGCCCGAGGACGTAGTCCCGCACGGGTTCGTCACGGCCGGACAGGTGGCGCAGCTCGCTGATCCAGTACGGGTTGGCGAGGAACCGCACGTCCACGACGTGGTCCGCGTCGAGCGGCAGGCCGTACTTGAACCCGAAGGACACGACCGAGATGCGGAGGTCGGCCTCCTCCTCGCCGTGCACCGCCTCCCGCACGGCGCGGGCGAGGTCGTGGACGTTCAGCTCCGTCGTGTCGATCACCCAGTCGGCACGCTCGCGCAGGCTGGTCAGCAGGCGACGTTCGGCGACGATCGCGTCGAGGATGCGGCCACCGCCCTGCAGGGGGTGCGGCCGCCGTACCTGCTCGAACCGCCGCACCAGCGCCTCGTCCGACGCGTCCAGGAAGAGGATCCGGAGGTCCACACCGGTGGCGCGGAGATTCTCCAGCGCCGTGTCGAGGTGGCCGAAGAACTCACCCCCGCGCACGTCGATCACCGCGGCGAGGCGCTGCGCGTGCTGCCCCGCGGTACCGGACGTCAGCATCCCGACGAGGTGCACCAGCATCTGCGCGGGGAGGTTGTCGACCACGTACCAGTCGAGGTCCTCCAGCACCGCGGCCGCGCGGCTACGGCCCGCGCCGGACATCCCGGTGATCACCAGGACCTGAGGCTGCTCCAGCACCGGGGCCGCCGTGGTGGCCTCGATGGCGGGGATCCCGTGCGGCACCGTCAGGGGCGAGGGCTCGTCCGTCATGGACCCAGGATGCCAGCGGGCTCCGAGGGCGGCGGGGTGAGGTCCGTCGACGCGCCGGGATGCCGAGGGGCCTCGACCGCGGCCGACGGCGCCGAGCCGCCCGCCAGCGCGTCGACCACCGCCCGTGCCGTGCGGTCACCCATGCCGGGCACGCTCGCGATCTCCTCGACGGTCGCCGCGCGAAGCCGGCGCACCGAGCCGAAGTGCTTGAGCAGCGCGGCGCGGCGCACGGCGCCCAGACCCGGGACGTCGTCCAGCACGGACACCGTCATGCCCTTGCTGCGCCGTCGCCGGTGCGCCGTGATCGCGAACCGGTGCGCCTCGTCACGCAGCCGCTGCAGCAGGTAGAGCCCCTCGGAGGAGCGCTGCAGGATCACGGGGTACTCCTCGCCCGGCAGCCACACCTCCTCGAGCCGCTTGGCCAGCCCGCAGAGCGCCACGTCGTCGACCCCGAGCTCCGCCATCGCGGCGGCCGCCGCGGCGACCTGTGGCGGCCCCCCGTCGACGACGACGAGGTTCGGCGGGTAGGCGAACCGCGCCGGTCGGCCGGTGCGCTCGTCGATCGGGCCCGACCGCGTCGGGGCGTCCTCGTCGTCGTCCGACGACCCGTCTCCCAGCTCCACGTCCCCGGACTGGGAGCGCTCGGCGAGGTACCGCCGGAACCGCCGGGTGATCACCTCGTGCATCGCCGCCGTGTCGTCCCGCGCACCGTCCCCCTCGGGCCCGCGCACCGTGAACAGGCGGTACTCGCTCTTGCGTGCCAGCCCGTCCTCGAACACCACCATCGACGCCGACTGGTAGGTGCCCTGGTTGTGGGACACGTCGTAGCACTCGATCCGCAGCGGCGCCGACGGCAGGTCCAGAGCCTCCTGGATCTCGCGGAGCGCCTGGCTGCGGGTGGTGAGGTCGCCTGCCCGCCGGGTGCGGTGCAGGGCCAGAGCGTGCTCGGCGTTGCGACGGACCGTCTCGGCGAGCTCCCGCTTCTCGCCGCGCTGAGGCACCCGCACGCTGACCCGCGCGCCGCGCATACCGGTCAGCCACGTCTGGACCTGGTCGAGGTTGGTCGGCAGCGCCGGTACGAGCACCTCACGCGGAACTGCGGCCGTGCCGCCGTCGAGCTCGGCGTCCGCGGTGCCGTACACCTGCTGCAGGAGCCGCTCGACCAGGTCGGCGTCGTCCGCCTCCTCGACCTTCTCGACGACCCAGCCGCGCTGCCCGCGGATGCGGCCGTCACGGACGTGGAACACCTGGACCGCGGCCTCGAGCTCGTCGCCGACCAGGGCGAAGATGTCGCAGTCCGTCCCGTCCGGCAGCACGACGGCGTTCCGCTCGGTCGCCCGCTCGAGCGTGGCGATGTCGTCGCGCAGCCGCGCAGCGCGCTCGAAGTCCAGCTCTTCGGCGGCGGCCTTCATCGCCGCGGTCAGGCGACGGGTGAAGCGCGCGGTGTCCCCCGCCATGAAGTCGCAGAAGTCCTGGGCCAACCTCCGGTGGTCCTCCTCGGAGATGCGGCCGACGCACGGTGCCGAGCACTTGTCGATGTAGCCGAGCAGGCACGGCCTGCCCTGCTGGTGCGCCCGCTTGAACACGCCGGCGGAGCAGGTGCGCACCGGGAACACGCGCAGCAGCAGGTCGACGGTCTCGCGGATCGCCCAGGCGTGCGCGTACGGCCCGAAGTAGCGGGTGCCCTTGCGCTTCGCGCCGCGCATCACCTGGACCCGAGGCACCGCCTCCGCCATGGTCACCGCGAGGTACGGGTACGACTTGTCGTCCCGGTACTTGACGTTGAACCGCGGGTCGAACTCCTTGATCCAGGAGTACTCCAGGGCCAGCGCCTCGACCTCGGTGCCGACGACGGTCCACTGCAACGACGCGGCCGTGGTGACCATCTGGTACGTCCGCGGGTGCAGGTTGTACGGGTCCTGGAAGTAGCTGTTCAGCCGCTGCCGCAGGCTCTTGGCCTTGCCGACGTAGATGACGCGACCGTGCTCGTCCCGGAAGCGGTAGACGCCCGGCTGGTCCGGGATCTCGCCCGGCGCCGGACGGTAGGAGGCGGGATCGGCCATGTGTTCGAGGGTAGTTCGCGGCGCCGACATCCCCGTCGACGGCCGGCCCGGCTAGCGTGGGCGGATGCCACAGCTGCACACGTACACCGTGGACCTGACCTGGACGGGTGCCCGCGGGCACGGGACGACCTCGTACACCTCCTACGGCCGGGATCACGAGGTGCGCGCCGGTGAGCGGCCCGTGCTGCTCGGCACGTCCGACCCCCACTTCCGCGGGAGCCCGGACCGGTGGTCGCCGGAGGACCTGCTGGTCACGTCACTGTCGCAGTGCCAGATGATGTGGCTGCTGCACCTCGCGGCGCGCGACGGCGTGGCCGTGCTCGGCTACAGCGACCGAGCGACGGGCACGATGCGGGTGTCGGGCGCATCGCAGGGCCAGTTCCAGGAGGTCGTGCTGCACCCGCGTGTCGTCGTCGCCGCCGATGCCACGCTGCCTGACGGGACTCCCGTGGACGACGAGGTCCTGGCGCACCTGCACCGCGAGGCAGCGGAGCACTGCTTCATCATGCGGAGCGTCAACTTCGCCGTGCGCGTGCAGCCGACACCGCTCGTGCGCGCCTGACGCGGCCTCTCCAGCACCCCGGCGAGTCCGACAGGCAGTGCCCCGAGGGCCGCCGTCCAGGACCCCTCGGACGTCAGGCGGTCGCGCGTTCCCGTTCGGGCTCCAGCACCTCGGCGAGGAACCGCCCGGTGTGGCTCGCGGGGACGCCGGCGACCTGCTCCGGTGTGCCCTCGGCGACCACGAGACCGCCGCCGCTGCCGCCCTCGGGCCCGAGGTCGATCACCCAGTCGGCGTTCTTGATCACGTCGAGGTTGTGCTCGATCACGATCACCGAGTTGCCCTTGTCCACCAGCGACTGCAGCACGCCGAGCAGCTTGCGGATGTCCTCGAAGTGCAGCCCGGTGGTCGGCTCGTCCAGCACGTACACCGTGCGACCGCTCGACCGGCGCTGCAGCTCCGCCGCAAGCTTGACGCGCTGCGCCTCGCCGCCCGACAGCGTCGGCGCGGGCTGCCCGAGCCTGACGTAGCCGAGACCGACGTCCACGAGGGTGCGCAGGTGCCGCGCGATCGCCGGCACGGCGGCAAAGAACTCGGCCGCCTCCTCGATCGGCATCGCCAGGACGTCCGCCACCGTCTTGCCCTTGAAGTGCACCTCGAGCGTCTCGCGGTTGTACCGGGCGCCGTGGCACACCTCGCACGGCACGTAGACGTCCGGCAGGAAGTTCATCTCGATCTTCAGCGTGCCGTCACCCGCGCAGGCCTCGCACCGCCCACCCTTGACGTTGAAGGAGAAGCGACCGGGTGTGTAGCCGCGGACCTTCGCCTCCGAGGTCTCGGCGAACAGCCGGCGGACGTGGTCCCACACCCCGGTGTACGTCGCCGGGTTCGACCGCGGCGTGCGACCGATCGGGCCCTGGTCGACGTGCACCACCTTGTCGAGGTGCTCGAGGCCCGTCACCTGCTTGTGCCGACCGGGGACCTGGCGGGCGCCGTTCAGCTCGTTGGCGAGCACGGTGTACAGGATCGAGTTGACCAGCGTGGACTTCCCGGAGCCGGACACGCCGGTCACGGCGGTGAACACACCCAACGGGAACGCCACGTCCACACCGCGCAGGTTGTGCTCGCGGGCACCGACCACCCGGAGCATCCGCCCGGGGTCCACCGGTCGCCGCGTGCCGGGCATGGGGATCGAGCGACGCCCCGACAGGTACGCGCCGGTGATCGAGTCCGGCGAGGCGAGCAGTCCCGGCAGGTCGCCGGAGTGCACCACGTGACCGCCGTGCTCACCGGCACCGGGTCCGATGTCGACGATCCAGTCCGCCGTGCGGATGGTGTCCTCGTCGTGCTCGACGACGATCAGCGTGTTGCCGAGGTCCCGCAGCCGGGTCAGCGTCTCGATCAGGCGCCGGTTGTCCCGCTGGTGCAGACCGATCGACGGCTCGTCGAGCACGTACAGCACGCCGACCAGCCCCGAACCGATCTGGGTGGCCAGCCTGATCCGCTGCGCCTCACCGCCGGAGAGCGTCGCTGCCGGTCGGGAGAGGCTGAGGTAGTCGAGCCCGACGTCGAGCAGGAAGCCGAGGCGCGCCTGGATCTCCTTGAGCACCTGCGCGGCGATCGCGCGCTCACGAGCACCGAGCTCCAGGCCGTCGAGGAAGGCGCGCGCCTCGCGGATCGGGAGCTGGCACACGTCGAAGATCGACCGGCCGCCCACCTTGACGGCCAGGACCTCAGGCTTCAGGCGCGCACCCTGGCACACGGGGCACGGCACCTCCCGCATGAAGGCCTCGTACTTCTCCTTGCTCCATTCGGAGTCGGTCTCCGAGTGGCGCCGCTCGAGGAAGGTCAGCACCCCCTCGAAGCCCGTGGAGTACTGCCGCTCACGGCCCCAGCGGTTCCGGTAGCGGACCTTGACCTCGTGGTTCTCGCCGTGCAGCACGGCGTCCTTGGCTCGCTGCGGCAGCGCCCGCCACGGCGTCGTCATCGAGAAGCCGAGGTCGTCCGCCAACGCGGTCAGCACGCGGGTGAAGTACTCCCCCGAGATCTGCGCCCACGGTGCGACCGCGCCGTCCGCGAGGGACAGGTCCTCGTCCGGGACGACCAGCTCGGGGTCGACCTCCAGCCGCGACCCGATGCCCGTGCACTCCGGGCAGGCGCCGTACGGGGCGTTGAACGAGAACGTGCGCGGTTCCACCTCGTCGAGGGTGAGCACGTGGTCGTTCGGGCACGCCCGGCGCTCCGAGAAGCGCCGCTCACGCCCCGGGTCCTCCGGGTCCGAATCGACCAGCTCGACGACCAGGAGACCGCCGGCCAGGCCGAGCGCCGTCTCGACGGAGTCGGTGAGCCGGCGCTGCACCCCCTCTCGCGCCACGAGCCGGTCCACCACGACCTCGATGTCGTGCTTGAGCTTCTTCTCCAGGGCCGGCGGGTTGGTCAGCTGGACCACCTCACCGTCGACACGGGCGCGCGCGAAACCCTTCGACTGGAGCTCCGCGAACAGGTCCGCGTACTCGCCCTTGCGACCACGCACGACTGGGGCGAGCACCTGGTAGCGCGTGCCCTCCGGGAGCTCCAGCAGCCGGTCGACGATCTGCTGCGGGGTCTGGGCGGTGACGCGCTCACCGCAGACCGGGCAGTGCTGCACGCCGGCCCGCGCGAACAGCAGCCGCAGGTAGTCGTAGACCTCGGTGATGGTGCCCACCGTCGACCGCGGGTTGCGGTTGGTGGACTTCTGGTCGATCGACACCGCAGGCGACAGACCCTCGATGAAGTCGACGTCCGGCTTGTCCATCTGACCGAGGAACTGGCGGGCGTAGGCCGAGAGCGACTCCACGTACCGCCGCTGCCCCTCGGCGAAGATCGTGTCGAAGGCGAGCGAGGACTTGCCGGAGCCGGACAGGCCGGTGAACACGATCAGCCGGTCGCGCGGCAGGTCGAGGTCGACGTTGCGCAGGTTGTGCTCGCGGGCTCCCCGGACCACCAGGCGGTCGTTCACGGTGGTCGAGTGTACGGGGCGCCACCGACATCTCGCACACATGTTCGATCACGGCGAACGTGCGGGTCCTGGTCTCGGGCGCGACGATGAGCCGGATGAGCAACGAGCTTCCGATCGACGAGTACGCCGTGCTCGGGGACGGCCGCACGGCCGCCCTCGTCTCCCGCCGTGGGTCCGTGGACTGGTTGTGCCTGCCGCGGTTCGACTCGCGCGCCTGCTTCGCCGCCCTTCTCGGCGACGCGGACAACGGCCGCTGGGTCCTCACGGTCCCCGACGCCGAGCGCGTGAGCCGGTGCTACCTCGACGACTCGTTCGTCCTGGAGACGACGTACGAGGGCCCCGACGGCACCGCCGTGGTGCAGGAGTCGATGCCGCTCGGCGACGGCCGCGCCGACCTCGTGCGTCGCATCACGTGCACGCGCGGACACGTG
>NCKG01000297.1:0-2129 GCA_002279095.1 Cellulomonas sp. 14-74-6 | reverse complement strand
CCAAAATCACAATACTTGTTCCATTGCCGCTCGGTTAACTCAAAGGGCTTAAGCGTCGCGCATGTGGGCGATCAGATCGATCTGCGGCGTGGGCCGCGCTCGCGACGGCATGGCGGGACACGATGCGCACGCCGTGGCTCGTGGGGACCCGCGACGACCGTGGCGCCGTCCGATCCGCCCTGGACCCCGAGCTGCACCGGCGGTGGGCGCCGCGCGTGCGGCGAACGGTGCTCGAGGTGCTGGCGTCGGCCCCGGAGGGGCTCGGTCCGGGCGCGGGCGGGGTGCTCGACGTGCTCCGCTGGCGGGCGCCGCGGTCCGTGCCCCCCGAGGCGGTGGTCCGCGGGCTGCTGACCGAGGCGGCGCGCCTGGGCATCACCGGTGCCGGTGCGCTGTCCCCGGCGGGGCGGGCGCTGCTGACCGACGACCCCGCGGCGCCGGCCGCCGCCCTCACCGCCGACCTGCCGGAGACGGTGGACGAGCTGGTGCTCCAGGCGGACCTGACCGGCATCGTGCCGGGACGGCCGTCGCCGCGCCTCGAGGCCCTGCTGGCCCGGACGGCGACGGTGGAGTCCCGCGGGGGCGCGCTCACCGTGCGGTTCACCCCCGAGTCGCTGCGCGTGGGGCTGGACGCCGGTGCGACGGCCGACGACCTGCTAGGAGAGCTGGCCTCGGTGTCCCGCGGGCACGTGCCGCAGCCCCTGGAGTACCTGGTGCGGGACGCCGCCCGCCGGCACGGCCGCCTGCGGGCGGGCGCGGCGCTGGCGTACCTGCGCGCCGACGACCCCACGCTGCTGGCCGGTCTGCCGGACGACCCTCGGTTCGCCTCACTCGGCCTGGTGCTGCTGGCGCCGACCGTGCTCGCGGCGTCCGTGCCGCCCGCCGAGCTGGTGGAGGCGCTCCGCGAGCGCGGGCTGGCGCCGGTGCTCGAGGGGCCGGACGGCTCCGTCGTGCACGCGCAGGCCGCACCGCTGCGGGTGCGGGTGCGCCCGTCGCGCGCGCTGGTCCAGCCGGCGTCCGACGACGAGCACTCGGCCCTCGCCCGAGCGACCGCCCTGGTCCCACGCCTGCGGAGGGCCGAGGAGGCCGTCCCGCAGCTCACCGCCGACCCGCCGGGGCTCGAGCCGGCGAGCCCGGAGGCGGGCCCACCGCCCACGCCGGCAGCGGGTCCGCCGAGCTCCGACGACCCCGACGCGGCGACCGCCGCACCGGTGCACGTGCGGGCCCCCGCGCCGGTGCCCGACCGTGCGGACGTCCCCGACGGAACAGCCGACCCGGCGCTGGCGTTGCTGCTGCTGCGCGAGGCGGCCGACGAGCGCACCCCGGTGTGGGTGGAGCTGGTCGGTGCCCGTGGCGAGCTGGACCGCCGGCTGCTGGTCCCGGTCCGGGTCGACGGGGGACGGCTGCGCGCCGTGGACCCCGCGCGTGAGGCCGAGCTGACCGTGGCGGTGCACCGGATCGCCTCGGTGCACCGCGCCCGGCCGGCGACCCCGCAGCACGCACCCGAAGCAGCACCCGAAGGAGCGCAGTGACCGACGGCCCCCTGATCGTGCAAAGCGACAAGACGCTGCTGCTCGAGGTCGACCACGACCTCGCCGACGCCTGCCGTCGGGCCATCGCCCCGTTCGCGGAGCTGGAGCGCGCGCCGGAGCACGTGCACACCTACCGGCTGACGCCGCTCGGCCTGTGGAACGCGCGCGCCGCGGGCCACGACGCCGAGCAGGTGATCGACACCCTGCTGCTGTACAGCCGCTACCCCGTGCCGCACGCCCTGCTGGTCGACGTCGCCGAGACGATGTCCCGCTACGGGCGGCTGCAGCTGGTCTCCGACCCGGTGCACGGCCTGGTGCTGCACGCCCTGGACCGGGCGGTGCTGGCGGAGGTGATGCGGTCCAAGCGGACCGCCGGCCTGCTCGGCGCCCGCCTGGACGAGACGGACGTGGTGGTGCACGCCTCCGAGCGCGGGCACCTCAAGCAGGTGCTGGTGAAGCTGGGCTGGCCGGCGGAGGACCTCGCGGGGTACGTCGACGGTGAGCACCACGACATCGCCATCGAGACGGACGGCTGGTCGCTGCGGCCGTACCAGCAGCAGGCGATCGACGGGTTCTTCCACGGCGGGTAGGGCGTGGTGG
>NCKG01000296.1:0-2174 GCA_002279095.1 Cellulomonas sp. 14-74-6 | reverse complement strand
ATCGGCGGCCAGATCCTCTCGGTGTTCGCCGAGCCCTTCGTGCTGGAGGGCCTCCCGCTGCGGGTGTCGGCGAGCGTCGGTGTGGTGATCTCCCCCGACGTCCAGACCCTCGAACGGCTGCAGGTGGACGCGGACATCGCGATGTACGCCGCCAAGGACGCGGGCCGAGCGACCTACCGGGTCTACAGCCGGGAGCTGCGCGACAAGGTGCTCGGGCAGCGCGAGCTCGCCGGTCAGCTCGACCACGCGCTGCGCCACCCGGAGTCCGGCGGGCTGTGGGTGGCCTACCAGCCGGTCGTGGCGGTCGACGGCGCCGGCCTGCGGTCCGTCGAGGCGCTGGTGCGGTGGCGGCACCCCAGCCGAGGTCCGCTGCTGCCCGGCCAGTTCCTCCCCGCGGCTGAGCACGCGGGCCTGTCCGCGGACCTCGACGAGCTGGTCCTCGCCACGGCGCTGCGTCAGCTGGCCACCTGGTGCGACACCGACCCCGCGTTCCGGTCCATCCGGCTCGCCGTCAACATGACGGCGGCCTCGCTCAGCCGCTCCGACCTGGTCACGCACGTGCTCGACCACGTCACGAACGCCGGTCTGCTGCCCAGCCAGCTGACCATCGAGATCACCGAGCAGACCGCGGTGCCCGGCGGTGCCGAGCTGACCGCTGCGCTGAAGGAGCTGACGGCAGCGGGTGTCGAGCTGGCGATCGACGACTTCGGCACCGGGTACTCCGCCCTGAACTACCTCGAGCGGTTCCCCGTGTCGGTGCTCAAGCTCGACAGCAGCCTGATCAACTCCGTCGACACGCAGCCGTCGCCCCTGCTGGCGGCGGTCACGGCGCTCGCCCGCTCCCTGGGGCTCGTGCTCGTCGCCGAGGGGGTCGAGCGCGCCGGGCAGCTGGTGGCGCTCCAGCAGCTCGACATCCCCTACGTGCAGGGTTTCCTGTTCGCTCGGGCGCAGCCGGCCCGCGCCGTGGAGGACTACCTGCGCAGCCACGGCCTGCACACCGGCGGGTGCGCGACCGCGTCGTCCGGGCCACCGGCCGGGCGCAGCCTCCGCCTACCCTCGCCGGGCCGCCCGACGCTGTAGCAGCGGGCCGCCCCGAGCCGCCCCGCCAGGCGGTGCGTGCGCCCGTGAGCGAGGATCGCCGAGGGCTGCCGCTCGGCGGTCCGGGACAGGAGACGGACGATGAGCAGCTCGAGCAGCCAGCCGCAGGACGACGACCGGCCGCAGCCGCCGGTCGTCGAGGGCACCGGGCCCGACGAGAACGAGCTGGACCCCGGCAAGACCACCGCGGAGGACTCCGAGGACGGCGGGCGGTCCGACGCCGGCTGACCCGTCGTCCCCGGGCGTGCGGCCCGGCTCAGCGCCAGGACGGGTCGATCCGCTGCAGCGCCACGTCGTGCAGCGCACCGTCACGCGTCTGGGCCGTCATGAACGTCGCGAACGGCTGACGCCGCCGGTCCGTCGGTGAACCGGGGTTGAGCAGCCGCATCCCGGCAGGTGTGCGCGAGTCCCAGGGGATGTGGCTGTGACCGAAGACGAGCACGTCCAGGCCGGGGTGGTCCCGGTCGCAGCGCGCCTCGCGGCCGGTCGCCGGGCCGGTCTGGTGCACCACGCCGAGACGCACTCCGTCCAGCTCGACCGTCGCGACCGTCGGCAGCAGCCTGGTCAGCGCCGCCGAGTCGTTGTTGCCGGCGCAGCCGACCAGCTGCGCGGCCCGCGAGGCGAGCGCGGCGTAGAGCTCCTCGCAGATCCAGTCGCCGGCGTGGACCACCACGTCCGCCGCGTCGACCGCTGCCCACACGACGGGCGGCAGGTCGCGCGCCCGGGCCGGGACGTGGGTGTCCGCGAGCAGCACCAGTCGCATCGCCCGATGCTGCCGCCGTCCGCGACGAGCCACCCTCAGCGGCGTGCGCCGCTCGCCGGTCGTTCCACCCGCTCCCACCCGCGCCGCGGCGGCTCCGCCCCGAGCCGTGGGCTGCGCGAGCGGTAGACGACGTACGGCCGCCACAGGTACCAGACCGGCGCGCTGAACACGTGCACCAGCCGGGTGAACGGCCACAGCGCGAACAGGCCGAACGCGAGCAGCCCGTGCAGCTGGAAGCCGATCGGCGCGTGCGCCATCAGCTCGGGGTGCAGGTGCCCGTAGAAGATGCCGCGGAACCACACCGACACACCCA
>NCKG01000295.1:0-2245 GCA_002279095.1 Cellulomonas sp. 14-74-6 | reverse complement strand
GCGGGTGCACCGACTGTTCGTCGAGATGGTGCGCGGGGACCGATGAGCGGCGGCGGTGCCGCCCGGACCGCGACCACCGGCACGCACGAGGACTGAGGGGTAGCAGCACATGTCGGGTCACTCCAAGTGGGCCACCACCAAGCACAAGAAGGCCGTCATCGACGCGAAGCGCGGCAAGCTCTTCGCCAAGCTCATCAAGAACATCGAGGTCGCGGCCCGTACCGGTGGCGGTGACCCGGCAGGCAACCCGACGCTGTTCGACGCGATCCAGAAGGCCAAGAAGACCTCGGTCCCCAACGAGAACATCGACCGGGCGGTCAAGCGGGGCTCCGGCCAGGAGGCCGGCGGCGCCGACTACCAGACGATCATGTACGAGGGCTACGGACCGGGCGGCATCGCCGTCCTCGTCGAGTGCCTGACGGACAACCGGAACCGTGCGGCGTCCGACGTGCGCGTCGCGTTCACCCGCAACGGCGGCACCATGGCCGACCCGGGCTCCGTGTCCTACCTGTTCTCCCGCAAGGGCGTGGTGATCGTGCCCAAGGAAGGCACCGACGAGGACTCGGTGACCGAGGCCGTGCTCGACGCCGGCGGCGAGGAGATCACCGACAACGGCGACACCTTCGAGGTGCTGAGCGAGGCCACCGACCTGGTGCCCGTGCGCACGGCGCTGCAGGACGCCGGGATCGAGTACGACTCGGCCGACGTCGTCTTCTACCCGTCGATGCAGGTCGAGGTCGACGTCGAAGGTGCCCGCAAGATCCTGCGGCTGATCGATGCCCTCGAGGACTCGGACGACGTGCAGAACGTCTTCACCAACTTCGACGCGCCGGACGAGGTCATGGCGCAGCTCGAGGACGAGGACTGACGCCTCACGGCGCCGCCCGGCACGTCGTCCACCGCGGCTGCCGGGCGCGGTACATCATCACCACGTGCGCGTCCTCGGAGTCGACCCCGGCCTGACCCGGTGCGGCATCGGCGTGGTCGACGGGCTCCCGGGACGGCAGCTGCGGCTCGTCGCGGTCGGTGTGGCCCGCTCCGAGCCGACCGCCGAGGTCGACCAGCGGCTGTGGCGCATCGAGCAGCAGCTCGAGCAGTGGATCGAGGAGCAAGGGCCCGACGCGGTGGCCGTGGAGCGCGTGTTCGCGCAGCACAACGTCCGCACCGTGATGGGGACCGCCCAGGTCGCCGGCATCGCGCTGGTCGCAGCGGCCCGCCGCCGCATCCCCGTCGCCCTGCACACGCCGAGCGAGGTGAAGGCTGCCGTGACGGGCAGTGGCACCGCGGGGAAGTCGCAGGTGCAGACGATGGTCGCCCGCCTGCTGGACCTGTCGGAGCTGCCGCGACCCGCCGACGCGGCCGACGCGCTCGCCCTGGCGATCTGCCACCTGTGGCGACCTGCCGGCGCGCTCGGCGCACCGCAGCGCGCACCGGGCTCGCTGACCCCCGCGCAGCGCGCCTGGGCCGCCGCCGAGCAGGCATCGCGGCGTCGGGGGTAGCCCGTGTCGTTCGTACAGGTGTTCGCTGCGATGTGGCAGCATGACGGCGGACGACGACCCGGAGACAGGAGGCCGCGGTGATCGCCTCGATCCAGGGCACCGTGCTGGCAGTTCGGTTGGACTCGGCCGTGCTCGCGGTGGGTGGCGTGGGCCTGCTGGTGCAGGCGACGCCGACGACGCTCGCCGGCCTCCGCATCGGGAGCGCCGCGACGCTGTCCACGACGCTGGTCGTCCGGGAGGACTCCCTGACGCTCTACGGCTTCGCCGACGACGACGAGCGCGACGTCTTCGAGGTCGTCCAGACGGTCAGCGGCGTCGGGCCGCGGCTCGCCCTCGCCATGCTGGCGGTGCACACCCCCGACGGACTGCGTCGGGCGGTGGCCGACGAGGACCTCGCCGCGCTGCAGCGTGTTCCGGGCATCGGTCGCAAGGGTGCGCAGCGCATCGTCCTCGAGCTGGGCGACCGCCTCGGTGCCCCCGCCGTGCGTGCGGCCGCGGCCGGCCCGGTACCGGCAGCCGCACCCTCGGACCGCCGTGACCAGGTGGTCGAGGCGCTCGTCGGTCTCGGCTGGCAGGCGCGGACGGCGCAGGACGCAGTCGCCTCGGTGCTGGACGGCAGCACGGAGCCGATCGCCGCCGAGGACGTCGCAGGCGTGCTCCGTGCGGCGCTGCGCACGCTGGGCGGTGCGCGTGGCTGAGCCCGCGTACGGCGACGCACCCGAGGAGACCGTCACAGAACGGTTCCG
>NCKG01000294.1:0-2247 GCA_002279095.1 Cellulomonas sp. 14-74-6 | reverse complement strand
GAATCGACCCGGTCGACGGCACCCCGCCGTGCTGAAGCACCCCGGCCCGGACACCTCTCGTTCGGCTCTCGGTAGGACCAAGGTCACACTCCCTGGCTAGACTGCCCGGATTCCCGGCGACGGTGCCGAGGAACGACTCGGCCGAGAGCCGTGCGACGTCCTTGGGGGAGGATCCATGCTGCAGCTCGGCACCACGAGCCTGGTGATCGTCGGAGTCATCGCCGCCGTGGCGGTGGCTGCCCTGACGGTCGCTGCGGTGCTGGCCCGTCAGGTGCTGGCCGCGGGCGAGGGAACCGTCCGCATGCAGGACATCGCGCACGCGGTGCAGGAGGGTGCCTCGGCGTTCCTCCGTCGGCAGCTGCGCACGCTCGGCCTGTTCGCCGTGGTGGTCGTTGCGCTGCTGCTGCTGCTCCCGGGCGACGGTGGCGTGAAGCTGGGACGCAGCATCTTCTTCCTGTTCGGAGCGGGTTTCTCCGCATCGATCGGGTTCCTCGGCATGTGGCTGGCCACCCGCGCCAACCTGCGTGTCGCGGCGGCCGCCTCCGGCCCCGACGGACGGGCGGCCGGTGCGCGGATCGCCTTCCGGACGGGCGGCGTGGTGGGCATGTCGGTCGTCGGGCTCGGGCTGCTCGGCGCGTCCGCCGTCGTCCTCGTCTACCGGGGCAACGCACCCGCGGTGCTCGAGGGGTTCGGCTTCGGCGCCGCGCTGCTCGCGATGTTCATGCGGGTGGGCGGCGGCATCTTCACCAAGGCGGCCGACGTCGGCGCCGACCTGGTCGGCAAGGTGGAGCAGGGCATCCCGGAGGACGACCCCCGCAACGCCGCGACCATCGCGGACAACGTGGGCGACAACGTCGGCGACTGCGCCGGCATGGCGGCCGACCTGTTCGAGTCGTACGCGGTGACGCTGGTGGCCGCGCTGATCCTCGGCAAGGCGGCGTTCGGCGAGCAGGGCATGGTGTTCCCCCTGCTGGTCACCGCGGTCGGCGCCCTCGTCGCGGCCCTCGGCGTGTTCATCACGCGCGTCCGCGGCCAGGAGTCCGGCCTGCAGGCGATCAACCGCGGCTTCTACACCGCAGCGCTGCTCGGCGTGGTGCTGGCCACCGTCGCGGCGTTCGTCTACCTGCCGTCGTCGTTCAGCGCGCTGACCGGCGGCACGGCCGGCCTGCAGACGCACCGCGGCGACCCGCGGCTCATCGCCTCGCTGGCGGTGCTGGTCGGCGTCGTCCTCGCCGGCGTCATCCTCTGGGTGACGGGCTACTTCACCAACACCACCAGCAAGCCGACGCTCCACGTCGCCCGGACCACGCTCACCGGTGCTGCCACCGTGGTGCTGTCGGGCATCGGCGTGGGCTTCGAGTCCGCCGTCTACACCGCGGGCATCATCGCGGCCGCCATCTGTGCGGTGTTCCTGGTGGCGGGCGGGTCGATCCCGCTGGCGCTGTTCCTCATCGCGCTCGCCGGCTGCGGCCTGCTGACGACGGTCGGCGTGATCGTCGCGATGGACACCTTCGGGCCGGTCAGCGACAACGCGCAGGGCATCGCGGAGATGTCCGGCGACGTGACCGACGAGGGCGCGCGCATCCTCACCGACCTCGACGCCGTCGGGAACACCACCAAGGCCGTGACCAAGGGCATCGCGATCGCCACCGCCGTGCTGGCGGCGACGGCCCTGTTCGGCTCCTACGCCGACGCGGTCCGCACCTCGCTGGCCGGCGTGACCGGCCGCCTCGGGGACGACCTGGTCACCGCGATGATGGACTACCAGATCATCAGCCCGATCACCCTGGTGGGCCTGATCCTCGGCGGCGCCACCGTGTTCCTGTTCTCGGGCCTGGCCATCGACGCCGTGACCCGCGCCGCCGGCGCGATCGTCTTCGAGGTGCGCCGGCAGTTCCGCGAGCACCCCGGCATCATGAGCGGCACCGAGCGGCCCGAGTACGGCCGCGTGGTGGACATCTGCACGCGCGACTCCCTGCGGGAGCTGGCCACGCCGGGCCTGCTCGCGGCGTTCGCACCGATCGCCGTGGGGTTCGGTCTCGGCATCGGCCCCCTGGCCGGGTTCCTGGCGGGCGCGATCGGCGCCGGTGTGCTGATGGCCGTCTTCCTCGCGAACAGCGGCGGTACCTGGGACAACGCGAAGAAGATCGTCGAGGACGGGCACTACGGCGGCAAGGGGTCGGCTGCGCACGCCGCGGCCGTGATCGGCGACACCGTCGGCGACCCGTTCAAGGACACCGCCGGCCC
>NCKG01000022.1:0-13944 GCA_002279095.1 Cellulomonas sp. 14-74-6 | reverse complement strand
GCCTTGGTCCCCGACGGCGCCACGCCGAGCTCGGACAGCGCGAACCCTGCGACGTCGCTGAACACCGGCGCGGCGATCGTGCCGCCGTAGATGTCGGTCTTCGGGTTGTGGACGAAGACGCCGACCACCAGCCGCGGCGCGTCCGCCGGAACCACGCCGATGAAGGACGCGGTGATGCCGTTCGACTGCAGGTCCTGGGCGGTCCCCGTCTTGCCGGCCACGCGATAGCCGGGAATGGAGGCAGCCACGCCGGTTCCGTTGTCGACCACGCTCTCGAGCATCGTCAGCAGCGTCTGCGCCGTCTGCTCCGACACCGCCCGCTGCGGAGCCGCAGTGCTCACCGGTGCGTACGTCCCGTCCGCGGCCGTCCAGCCCTCGATCAGGTGCGGCTCCGGACGCACGCCCTTGTTCGCGATCGTGGCGTACACGTTCGTCGCCTGGATGGCGGTCACGGCCACGCCCTGACCGAAGAGGACGGTGTACTGGGTCCGACCGTCCCACTCGTTCGCCGGGCGCAGGATGCCCGCCGACTCCCCCGGGAGCTCGACGCCCGTGAGGCTGCCCAGGCCGAACTTGCGCATGTAGTCGTAGCGCTGCTCCTTGGACAGCTGCTGGCCGACCATCACGGTGCCCGTGTTCGAGGACCTGGCCAGGATCCCCGTCGTCGTCCACTGCTCGGTCGCGTGCGGTTCGGCGTCCGTGAAGCCCTGCCCGTTCGGCGCCGTGTACTGGTACGGCACGGTGAACTGGGACGTCGGCGTGGCGAGGCCGCTCTCCAGCAGGCCGGCCATGGTGATCACCTTGCCCGTGGACCCCGGTTCGAAGACGTCCGAGACCGCCCGGGACAGCGCCCCGCCGGCCGCCGCGCCCGGCTTGTTCGGGTCGATGGATCCCGAGTCGGCGAGCGCGAGCAGGGCACCGCTGGTGGCGTCCTCGACCACGATCTCGATGGTGTCCGCACCGGTGGCGGCCTTCTGCGCGTCGGCGGCCGCCTGCGCCTTCCACTGCAGGTCGGACAGGATGGTCAGCCGCGCGGAGTCGCCCGCCTTGGCGGGAGAACCGGTCGAGTAGCCGCCCGGGATCGCCTGCCCCCCTGCACCACGCTCGTAGGTCTCCGAACCGGCGGTGCCGGTGAGCCGGCTGTTGAGCGTCGCCTCGAGGCCCTGCAGGCCCTTCCCGTCGGCGCTGACGAACCCGACGATGTTCCCCGCCAGCGTCCCCTTGGGGTACACCCGGTCGGCGACCTTCTCCACCATGACGCCGTCGATCCGCAGGGCCTGCACGGACCGGGCGACCTCGGGGAGCACACCCTTGGCCACGTACCGGAACGTCGAGCTGCCCGCCAGCTCACCGCCCAGCTCGGCCGGGTTCGCGCCCAGCACCGGGGCGAGACGCGCCGCGACGCCGGCGGCGCCGTCCGGCGCCCCGGTCCCACCCGTGCTGCGGTACTTCGCGATGGTGCGCTGGTTGACGGAGATGTCGTAGCGCTCGACGGAGGTGGCGAGAGGCACACCCGCGGCGTCGGTGATCTGACCACGCTGCCCGAGCACCGTCACGGACGACAGGCGCTTCTCCAGAGCCACCTTGGCGATCGCCGGACCGGCGATGCCCTGGACCCACACCAGCCGCCCGGCGAACGTCGCGAGGACCAGGACGAGGACGACGACGAGCGCGGTGACCCGGCCACGGGGGCCTGCCTCGCGAACCGGCCGGGGGCCGCGCTGGGTCGGTACCTGCAGCAGCCGCGCCGCCTCGCCGACCACGCGCCGACCGGCCGGGGTTCGGGCCGCGGTCCTCGCCATGCCCGCCACGGTGCCACGGCGGGACTGGCGTCCGGTCGCGCCGCGCGGGACGGGACGACCGGCACTGCGTGACGAGGCCGCCGGCGTGCGCGTCGGGGTGCTCATCCCGCCGCAGCCGGCGCCGGCGCGCCCTGGACGGAGCCGTCGGACAGGCGCAGCCAGCCCGTGCCGTTGGCCGGCACCATCCCGATGCCACGCGCCGCCTGATCAAGGCTGGCAGGGGCGGACCGCGCGTCGAGCTGCGCGACGAGGTCGAGCTGGTCCTGCTGCAGGCGACCGAGGCGGCTGGTCAGTGACGAGCGCTCGAACGCACCGCCGGCCATCGAGGTGTTGAGCAGCAGGGCGGACAGTAGCGCCGCACCGAGGATCGCCATGCAGAGGAAGACGAACGGCACACGCGTGCGCGCCTGCTGCGGCGCCCGGACCACGCGCAGCCGAGGGCGTGCGGCCGGCGCGGGACGGGGGGCCAGTGGGACGGGCGTGCGCGCCCGCAACGGCGATGCGCTCATGCGGCGGCTCCTCTCGAGGATGTGCGGCCCGGTAGCAGGTGTGTCGGTGTGGCTCGCAGGCGTTCCGCGGCGCGCAGCCGGACGGACTGGGAGCGGGGGTTCGTGGTCACCTCGTCCGGGCCGGCGAGCTCGGCACCTCGGGTCAGCAGCCGCAGGTACGGCGCGTGGTCGGCCGGCTCCACCGGCAGCCCGGCCGGCGCGCTCGAGGTGGCACCGACGGCGAGCTCGCGCTTGACCAGCTTGTCCTCGAGCGACTGGTAGGCCTCGACGACGATGCGCCCTCCGACGGCGAGCGCCTCGACGGAGGCCGGCAGGGCGCGGGCCAGGGCGTCCAGCTCGCCGTTCACCTCGATGCGCAGGGCCTGGAACGTGCGCTTGGCGGGATGCCCGCCCTGCGCCCGGGCCGCGGCCGGGATCGAGGCGCGCACGACGTCCACCAGCTCGCTGGTGCGCGTCAACGGCCGCCGGCTGCGCTCGCGCACCACCGCGCGGGCGATGCGCGGCGCGAAGCGCTCCTCGCCGTAGGTGCGCAGCACGCGGACCAGCTGCTGCTCGTCGTAGGTCGCCAGCACGTCCGCCGCCGTCGGTCCGGTGCTCGGGTCCATGCGCATGTCGAGTGGGGCGTCGTGCGCGTACGAGAAGCCCCGTTCGGCCTCGTCGAGCTGCAGCGACGAGACGCCGAGGTCCATCAGCACGCCCTGCACCAGGTCGATGCCGAGGCCGTCGAGCACCGCCCGCACCTCGTCGTAGACCGCGTGGACCGCCGTGAAGCGGTCGCCGAAGGGAGCCAGCCGCCGGCTGGCCAGCTCGAGCGCCTGCGGGTCCCGGTCCAGACCCACGACCCGCGCCTGCGGGAAGGCACGAAGCACACCCTCGGTGTGACCGCCCATGCCGAGCGTGGAGTCCACCATCACGGCGCCCGGGCCGTCGAGCGCAGGCGCGAGCAGCTCGAGGCAGCGGGCCAGGAGGACGGGGACGTGCCGGGCTGCGGTGTCGTCGGTCGGCTGCTGCACGGCGGTCTCCTCTCCTGGTCCTCGTCGGGTGCCGGGCGGCGCGTTCTCGGGTACTGCCTGTCGGTGTGCTCTCGGTGCTGGTGCTGCGAGTCGTTGCTGGTCGGAGGCCCTCCACCGTCCGACCAGATCCCCCACCGGCTGTGCTGGCGCCGGGGAAGTGCGTCAGCACGGACGGGAGGAGGTCTCGCCGGGCGGTCAGGCGGAGCTGCGGGCGTCGTGCGGTGGTGCGGACTGCGGTGGTGCGGACGAGGTGACGGTCAGATGCCTCGCGGGAACACCTCCTCGGCGGTCTCGGCGTACTGCGCCTCCTGCTCGGCCAGGTACGTCTCCCACGCCTGCAGGTCCCAGAGCTCGACGCGGTTGCCGGCGCCGATCACGGCGACGTCGCGGTCGAGGCCCGCGTACCTGCGCAGGACCGGCGGGATGGAGATGCGGCCCTGCTTGTCCGGGAGCTCGTCGCTCGCCCCGGACAGCAGCACGCGCAGGTAGTCACGGGCCTGCTTGCTGGTCACCGGGGCGGCCTGGGCGTGCTCGTGCATCCGGCGGAACTCGTCCAGCGGCAGCAGGAACAGGCAGCGCTCCTGACCCCGGGTCAGCACCAGACCCGGCGCCAACCGGGTGCGGAACTTGGCGGGCAGGATCAGCCGCCCCTTGTCGTCCAGCCGGGGTGTGTACGTGCCCAGGAACGGCGCGACGGAGCCCAGGACCCCGCCGAACGGTTCCTCGGACACCCCGCCTCCCCTCGCCCGAGCACTCCCGACCTCACCACCGCGCACCACGCTACTCCACCTTCCTCCACCGAGCCCGGCAGACGTTGGGTTTTTCACCCCGTCCAGCCGGCGATTCCGCAGGTCAGCCCGGGTGGTGGGAAGTGGAGGACGGAACGTGGGGCGGTGGCTTCGCCACGCGACGCCGAGCGCGCCGACCGGCACCGCGGCGGTGTCGCCGGCCCTTGTGCTCGGCGCCAGGCCGTCTGCGGCGGGACGACGTCGGCCGGCGCGCCACGGACGTCGGGCGCACCCGCTCAGGTGGAGGGAAGTGGGGCCGGCAGGTGCGCCGGCCGACGCGCTGCGAGATCGGCGGCACCGCACGTAGGCTCAGCCCACCTGCCCTGCGAGGAGGAGCGATGCCGACCGACGTGCCATCCGGGTCGCAGCTGGACGACGTCGTCCACGTGACGGGCCGGATGCGCGCAGGGATCGAGTCGGTCATCACCGGACGCCCGGACCTGGTGCGCGTCAGCCTGGCGGTCCTCCTGGCAGAAGGTCACCTGCTCCTGGAAGACGTGCCGGGGGTGGGCAAGACCACGCTGGCCAAGTCGATCGCCCGGTCGATCGACTGCACGGTCGGCCGGATCCAGTTCACCCCGGACCTGCTGCCGAGCGACCTGACCGGCGTGAACATCTACCGGACCCAGACGCACGAGTTCGAGTTCCGCCCGGGTCCGGTCTTCGCCCACGTCGTGATCGGCGACGAGATCAACCGCGCCTCCCCCAAGACGCAGTCGGCGCTACTGGAGTGCATGCAGGAGGCGCAGGCGACCGTCGACGGACGCTCGTACCCGCTGCCCCGGCCCTTCCTCGTCGTCGCGACCCAGAACCCGGTGGAGATGGAGGGGACGTACCCGCTCCCCGAGGCACAGCGGGACCGCTTCATGGCGCGCCTCGCGGTCGGTTACCCGAGCGTCGAGTCGGAGCTCGAGATGCTCGACCTCCAGGAGCGGTCCGACCCGATCGACGAGCTGCGTCCGGCCACCGACGCGGAGCACGTCGCCGAGATGATCGAGGTGGTCCGGCGCCTGTACGCCTCCGCCGCGGTGAAGCGCTACGTGGTGGACCTGGTCGGGGCGACGCGGGACGACCCGGGCCTTCGGCTCGGCGCCTCGCCGCGGGCTGCCATCCAGCTGCTCCGTGCCGCCAAGGCCGTGGCCGCCATGGCGGGTCGGGACCACGTGCTCCCGGACGACGTGCAGCAGCTCGCGGTACCGGTCCTGGCGCACCGCCTGCTCCCGAGCACGGAGTCGCGGCTGTCCGGGCGCACCACCGCGCGGATCGTCGAGGACGTCGTCGAGCGGACGCCGCTGCCCGTACCGGCCGCCCCCTCGGCCCGGGTGCGTCGCGCGGCGGGCTGATGGTCCCGCGACCGACCGTCCGGGGCTGGGCGCTCGTCGCGGGCGGCCTGCTCGGCATGGTGCTCGGCGCCCTTCTGGGCACGGTCGACCTGGTGCGCATCGGCATCGTCGCCCTGGTCCTGGTCGCCGGTGCCGAGGTCGGTGTGGCCGTCACCGTCCCGGGGCGCGGACGGCACCGGATCGAGGTGCGCCGGTCCGTCGAGCCGAACCCGGTGCACGTCGGTGAGGACGCCGAGGTGCAGGTGGACGTGCTCGCACCGGACTCCGGGGCGCGGGTGCGGCTCGCCGGTCTCCGGTTCGCCGAGCAGGCTGCGACGGAGCTGTCCGGCGGCCGCCCGCTGCGGGCGAGGGTGACCCGTTCTCCGGGGCGGGTGACCGTGCGCTACCCCGTGCGGGCGACCCGACGCGGCCGGTGGCCGATCGGCCCTCTCGTCGTCACCCACGGCGACCCCTTCGGCGTGGTGCGCTCCCCTGCGACCCTGGGCGGAGCGGCCGACGTGGACGTCTGGCCGGAGGTCGTCGCGCTGCCGCCGCCGAGCGACGTCCTGGTCGACGAGCCGGATCGCGTGACCCTCGGGGCGCGCACGCCGGCGCCCGACGACGCGGCCCTGCGCGACTACCGAGAGGGCGACGACCTGCGACGCGTGCACTGGCGCAGCAGCGCACGGCGCGGGGCCCTGCTGGTGCGCTCGGACGAACGGGCGGGCATGAGGCCGGTCAGCGTGCTGCTCGACCAGCCCGTCCGGTCCAAGACGCTCGAGTGGTCCATCTCGTTGGCCGCCTCGATGGCGCTGGCGATGCTCGAGGGCGGGCACCCGGTGCGCCTGGTCGGCCTCGAGCCGACCACAGGCGACGACGTGTCGGAGATCCCCGAGTTCGTGCACTCCCGGAGCGGTCCGCAGGCGCGTGCCACGCTGCTGAACCGGACGATCGACCTGGTAGGGCCCCGCACCGACGCGGACGCGGAGCAGCGCCTGCTCGACGGGGTGCGGCTGCTCGAGACGGCCGAGGGGGGTGCGGAGATGGTCCTCGCCGTGCTCGGACCGCTGTCGGCACGCGCTCGAGCGGCACTGGTGCACGCCAGCAGCTCTTCGCACAGCTGGGCCGTGGTGCGGACGGACGGCCGGAACCCGGCCGAGGCCGCCGGTGCCGAGCACACCGTCCGGGCGCTGCAGCGGGCCGGCTGGCGGGTCAGTCGCGCGACGGTGGGTGAGGACCTGATCGTCTGCTGGCGACGGCTGCTCGGGAGCGCAGCGTGACGGCCGCGGACGGCGTCGAGGGCGGCGCACGAGGCTGGCTCTCGTCAGCCCTCTGCGCGCTGGCCACGTGTGCGGCCCTGCTGGCCCTCGGCCGGCTGATCCAGCCGGGCCGCTGGCCGGCGGTCGCGTACGTCGCGGTGATCCTCCTGGCGGCGGTCATCGCCGCCGTCCGCTCGCTCACGGGCTCTCCCTGGGTGCCGACTGTCGTCGGCGCCGTCGTCGCCTTCGCCGGCCTCGTCGTGCGGTACGGCGCACCGCCCGGGGGCACCCAGGTGCTGCCGACGCCGGACGCCGTGCGGCGCACCTGGGCGCTGGCAGGCGAAGGCGTCGCCCTGATCCAGAGCTCCTTGGTGCCGATGCCGTCGAACCGGTCGGCGGAGGTGCTGGTCGTCGCGGGCGCGGCGGCGGTGCTGCTCCTCGTCGACGCGCTCGCGCTCGGAGCCGGCGCGCCCGCGCTCGTCGCGCTCCCCCTGAGCGCCCTGTGGGTGCCCGCCGTGGTGCTCGGCTACCCGGCATCCGGCTGGGCCGTCTTCTGGACGGGTATGGCGTACCTGATGCTGCTGGCACTGACCACGGCACCCGGAGGTCCGCAGGCCGACCTGGTCCGTCGCTCGAGCACGGCCTTCGCCTCCGCTGCCGGGGCGGTGGTGCTCGCGCTCGTCGTGGCGCCGGCCGTCGCGGCGTTCCCCGGCTGGTCGAGCGTGCGGCTGCCGACCCTCGGCGACGGTCCGGGTGGTCCGCTGACCCTCTCGAGCAACCTGGACCTGCGCGACAGCCTCGGCGCCCGGTCCAGCCAGGTGGTGCTCCGCTACACGGTGTCCCGCCCCGCACCGCAGGACGGCTCCGGACCCAGCCCGACCTCCGCGGTGCCGTTGTCGATCGGTCCCCTGCGTGCCTTCACCCTGAGCTCGTTCGACGGCCGCCAGTGGTCCCGGGCCGGCGACGGCCCGGTGTTCCCGTTCGACGGCGGGTCGTGGCTCGGCACCGACTCCGCGACGCTGGACCCGGCGAGGGAGCTCGACGTGCAGGTCCGGCTCGACTCCCTCCGCGAGACCCGCCTGCCCATCACCACCTTCCCGCGCACCGTGACTGTGGACGGCACCTGGCGCTACGACCCTCAGCGCGACGAGGTCGTCGGCACCCAGGCCACCGCCGCGGGGCAGACGTACTCGATGCAGGTCGAGGTGCAGGACCTCAGCGCCGACCAGCTCATCGCCGCCGGTGCAGGTGCGCCCCCGGGCAGCGAGAACTACCTGCAGGTGCCTGCCACCCAGCACCTCGCCGACATCACGGCGCGCGCCGACCAGATCGTCGGGAACGCCACGACGGCCTACGACAAGGCGATGGCGCTGCAGCAGTACTTCCGCTCCGGGGCGAACTTCACCTACGACACCAAGGTGGCTCCGGCGACGTCCCAGGACGCCGTGTGGGACTTCCTGCAGTCCCGGCGAGGCTACTGCGTCCAGTTCTCCTCGGCGATGACGTTGATGGCGCGCATCCTCGGCATCCCCGCACGCGTCGCCGTCGGCTTCCTGCCGGGGACGCAGACCGGCAACGACGGCGAGTACGTCGTCACCGGCAAGCAGGCGCACGCGTGGCCCGAGCTGTACTTCGCGGGCTACGGATGGGTCCGGTTCGAGCCGACGCCGGCCGTCCAGACGGGTGCACCCCCGGCCTGGAGCGATCCGTACGTCCGCTCGACCGGTGCCGGAGCGCAGGGTCCCAACGACCTCGGCCGCGCCGGCCAGGCCGCTACCGGTGGCGCGACCGGCGCCCCGGCGCAGGCGCCGCACCAGGCGGTGACCACCACCGTCCACGGCAGCTGGGTGCCGACGGCGGTCACGATGGGACTGGTCCTGCTCGCCGCTGCTGCTGCGCTGCTCGTGTGGCGGCGCCTCCGGCGCCCCCCGGAGCTCAACGCCGAACGGGCGTGGCACACGCTACGGCGACGCCTCGCGAAGCGGCACATCACCTGGGCCGACTCGACCACCCCGCGGGGCTGCGTCCGTACGGTCCAGGACACGCTGCTGGAGCTGACCGGCCACGAGCTCGAGGGGTCTGCGCTGGAGGGGCTCACGGAGCTGGCCCGCACGGTCGAGGACGAGCGCTACGCACCGGCCCAGAGCCCACGGACGTCGAGCCAGCTCCATCACTGGATCGGCGAGACGCTACGCGGAGTCGACGAGCTGGTCAGCGACCGCCCTGGTCACGCCGCCGCTCCCAGCGGGCCTCCAGCCGGGCCATGAAACCCTGCTTCGAGACGGACCTCCGCACGGGGCGGTGCACCTTGCCGTCGGTGCCGACCGCTCCCTGAGGACCGGCTGGCCGGCGGGGCATCGCGAAGGCGAGGGCGACCGAGGCGAACATCAGCACGAAGCCGATCGCCCCGAGCCACGCCTTCGAGTTCGCCGCACCGAGGACCAGCAGCAGCAGACCGACCACGGCGCCCACGCCCGCGAGGACGAACCGCACCACGGGACGACGGCGCCGCTGGGTGAGGGTGTTCGCCAGACGCGGATCGTCTGAAGCGAGCTGGCGCTCCATCTGCTCGAGCACTCGCTGCTCGTACTCGGAGAGTGGCATGGCGACCTCCGATGCACCGACGGACCACTGCCTCTGGTCGCCTCAGGATAGATCGACCGGCACGAAGGTGGTAGTCGAGCGAGCGGGCGCCGCCTCGGCCGAGCCGGTACGGATGGCGTGCGTGCCAAAACGGGAACGAACGGCGTCCATCGCCCGCTCGGCGTCTCGACGCCCCGACGTCTGTGCCGCGGCCTCCTCGAGAGTCGGCTGACGGACGGTCGTCGCGGCGGGTGACAGGCCTTCGGCACGGACCCCGACGAGCCGGACCGGGAGCCCTCCGAGGTCGACGCCCGCGAGCAGGGCGCGTGCCGCCAGGTAGATCTCGCGGCCGACGTCGGTCGGCGTGGTGAGCGTCCGGGCACGGCTCAGCGTCCGGAAGTCGGAGGTCCGCACCTTGATCGCGACGGTGCGCGCGACCATGCCGTGCCTGCGCAGCCGAGCCGCGCACCGGTCCGCCAGCTCCAGCACCTTGGTCTGCACCACGGCGAGGTCGGACACGTCCGCAACGAACGTCTCCTCGGCGCCGATCGACTTCTCCTCGCGGCCCGGTTGCACCGGACGAGGGTCCCTGCCCCATGCGAGGTCGTACAGGTGCTCACCCGCCACCTTGCCCACCGCGCGTCGCACGGTGTCCACCTCGCTGTCGGCCAGCTCCGCGACCGTCCTGATGCCCCACCGGGCGAGCGCGGCCTCCGTCCGTTCGCCGACGCCCCACAACGCGCCGACAGGAAGGATCCGCAGGAAGTCCACGGTCGCCGCCCGGGGGACGAGGAGGACCCCGTCAGGCTTGGCGTGGCCGGACGCGAGCTTGGCGACGAACTTGGTCGACGCGATGCCGACGGAGCACGTGATGCCGTAACGCTCCCGCACGCGGCTTCGGATCAGCGCCGCGATAGCCGTGGGCGGCCCGATGCGACGCCGCGCACCGGCCACGTCGAGGAACGCCTCGTCCACGCTCACCTGCTCTACGAGCGCCGTCACGTCGCGGAGCACCGACATCACACCCTCCGACACCTCGTGGTACGTGTGGTGGTCGGGCGGGACGACGACGGCCTGCGGGCACATGCGCAGAGCCGTGGACATCGGCATCGCGGAATGGACACCGAACGCTCGCGCCTCGTAGGTCGCCGCGAGCACGACCCCTCGCTGGGCACCGCCGACGATCACGGGCAACCCGCGCAGCTGAGGCCGACGCGCGAGCTCGACCGAGGCGAAGAACGCGTCCATGTCGACGTGGAGGATGGTGCACCCGTCCTCCTCGCTGCCCCAGTCGCGCTTGGCCGCGGCGGACCGGGGGCCGCGGCTCATGAGGCCCTCGCGGCATGGAACTCGCCGTCGAGATACGTCCGCACCACGTCGACGAAGTCCTCCGCCTCGACGAGCGCCTGCTCCGCGCGAGCGACGGTGACGAGGTCGAACCGGCCCGCCTCGACCGCGGCCCGCAGCGGCGCCGCGTCCGCGAAGACGGCCCCCCAGCGGCTCAGCGACGGTGCGACCGAGCCGAGCTGGCCCCACACCGTGCGAGGCGCCGAGCGCCCGGCCGGTGCACCTTCGGCCGCGACGACGGCCGCCGCCGCCCGTACGGCCGCGAGGTGCGCATGGGACAGCTGCTCCCACGGCTCGGCGGAGAACTGGGCCGCCACGAGCTCCGCGTCGGCGCGGGCCAGCAGCTGACGGACGCGCGACGGGACCGGCGCACCGCCTGTGGTCGCCGACCTCGGACTCGTCGCTCTCATCTCCGCACCTCCCGCCCTCATCATCGAACACGTGTTCGATCGCCGTCAACCCGGACGGTACGCTGGCCGCGTGCCGCCATCCCCGGGGCGTCCCCGACGGCGCCCACCTTCGCACCGACCACCCACACGGTCGGTGCCGAGCGACGAGCGGTGGCCGCAGGAACCGGTGCGGATCAGCACGGGCACGGCGCAGGTGGTCCAGACGGCCGACGACCCGGACGGCGTCACGCTCCTGGTCAACGGCGTGCCGAGCTCTCACCTGGACCTCGCCGACCCCACGCGGCTCGAGTTCGAGTACATGCAGCAGATGACGGCCGTGCTGGACGCCTTCCGACCTCCGCCCGCCGCACTGGCGGTGGTGCACCTGGGCGCCGGCGCCTGTGCGCTCGCACGAGCCGTGCACGCGGCGCGGCCCGATTCGCGGCAGCTGGCCGTGGAGCTGGACGGGCAGCTGGCGGCGCTGGTGCGGACGTGGTTCGACCTGCCGCGGTCGCCCGCGCTGCGGATCCGGGTCGGCGACGCACGCACCGAGCTCGGGCGTCTGCCGGACGCGTCGGCGGACGTCGTCGTCCGCGACGTGTTCGCCGGCGACCGTACCCCCGACCCGCTCACCACCGCCGAGCTGACCGCGGAGGTGAGCCGGGTGCTGCGGCCCGGCGGTCTCTACCTGGCCAACTGCGCCGACCGTCCGCCGCTCGCGCTGGCACGCTCGGAGGTGGCGACGGTCGCCTCGGTGTTCACCCACGTCGCCGCCATCGCCGAGCCGGCTCAGCTCAAAGGGCGCCGGTACGGCAACGTCGTCCTCGCGGCGACCGAGTCGCCCGCCGTGCTGGACTCTCCGGCGCTGGCCAGGGCGCTGCGGTCGCTCCCCGTGCCGGCGCACCTGCTGCAGGGCACGGAGCTGAGCGGCTTCGCGGGCCGGGCACCCGTCCGCCACGACGGCGACGGCGCACCACGCCCCTGACCGCCGGACACACGTCGGGGCCGCACCCCCACGAGGTGCGGCCCCGACGTTCTGGATGTGGTCCTCTACCGGAAAGCCCCGCGGGGCCGCCGATCAGAGGGGACGGACGTGCTCGGCCTGCGGGCCCTTCGCGCCCTGCGTGATCTCGAACTCGACGCGCTGGCCCTCGTCCAGCGACCGGTAACCCTGGGTGTCGATCGCCGAGTAGTGGACGAAGACGTCGGCGCCGCCGCCGTCCTGGGCGATGAACCCGTAGCCCTTCTCGGCGTTGAACCACTTGACAGCACCCTGTGCCATGTCCTGATTCCTTCTGTCCCACCGGTGACGGCGCAGGCCCGCTGCCTCCGCCGTGCCGCAATGCCTCACGTGCTGCCCCGGGGTGGCACAGCCAAGCGCCGGTCAAGCGTCCGTACGTCACTGCAACGCAGGCATCCTTGCACGTGGGACGTGACGCACGCCACGGTTCTGGGACGAACGGACCTCGCTCTACGCAACGATCTGGTAAAGGGCTAACCCTCGTCGGACTGCTCGGCGAGGAACCGCTCGAACTCGGCGCCGAGCTCGTCCGCGGTCGGCAGCTCGCCGGTCGAGGCCAGCAGGTTCGTCCGCCCGATGCTCCGGGTGAAGGCGTCATACTGCTCCTCGAGCGCGTGCACCAAGGAGGCGACCTCCTCGGACCCGGCCACCTGCTCGTCAATCTGCTGCATGGTCTCGCGCGCGGCGGACTCCAGCGCCCCGACCTTCAGCTGCAGGCCGGTCGCGCGCTCCACCCGCCCGAGCGCCGCGATGGCGGCCTGCGGGAACGGCGACTGGGACAGGTAGTGCGGGACGTGCACCGCGAAGCCCATCGCGTCGTGCCCCGACTGACCGAGGCGGTACTCGAGGAGCGCCTGGGCGCTCGCCGGCACCTGCACCGTGCCGAACCACGCCGGCTGGTCGGCGACCAGCTCGGGCCGGGTGCCGTGCGCAGTGACGGACACCGGCCGCGTGTGCGGCAATCCCATCGGGATGCCGTGCAGGCCGATGGTCAGCGGCACGTCGAAGCGCTCGACCACCTGCCGGACGGCGGCCACGTACCGCTCCCACTGCACGTCCGGCTCGGTGCCGTGCAGCAGCAGGAAGGGCACACCTTGCTCGTCCTCGACCAGGTCGACCGCAAGCTCGGGCTCGTCGTAGGACGTCCAGGTGGTGGAGTCGAAGGTCATCGCCGGGCGACGGGAGCGGTAGTCCATCAGCTGGTCGACGTCGAACGTGACCAGCCGGCGCGACCCGAGCTGCTCGGTCAGGTGCGCCGCGGCGAGCTGGCCGGCCTGGCCGGCGTCGACGAACCCGCGGACCGCGTGCACCAGCACGGGGCCGGAGCCGACGGTCGCACCGCGGGCGTCGACCTCAGCGGCGACCTGCGGGTCGACGTCGTAGATCTCGCTGGGATCCAGCATGTGGCGCCTCGCTCGTCCTCGTCCTGCGCCGGGCGGTGCACCCGGACGAGGGTCACAACGCCGCGACGCCCGCGACTCTTCCCACGGCGGTGCCGCCGCCGTGAGGCCGTCCGCGTCAGTGCGCGGGGAGCCGCACGATCTCGACGAAGAACTCGTCGATCTGGCGCACCACGTCGATGAACCGGTCGAAGTCCACCGGCTTGGTCACGTAGGCGTTGGCGTGCAGCGAGTAGCTGCGGACGACGTCCTCCTCGGCCTCCGACGTGGTCAGCACGACGACCGGGATCTTGCGGAGCTCGTCGTCGGACTTCAGCGCCTGCAGCACCTCCCGCCCGTCCATCCGGGGCAGGTTGAGGTCGAGAAGGATCAGGTCCGGCGTCGGCGCGTCGGCGTGCTCCCCCTGCTTGCGCAGGAACTCCAGGGCGCTGACGCCGTCGGACACCACGGCGAGGCGGTTGCGCAGCTTGTTGTGCTCGAACGCCTCGCGCATCATCAGGACGTCCCCGGG
>NCKG01000293.1:0-2282 GCA_002279095.1 Cellulomonas sp. 14-74-6 | reverse complement strand
GGGACGGTCGTCGGGGTGCTCCTGTACGAGCTGGACGGTGACGTGGTGACGTTCACCCACACCGAGGTGGAGCCGCAGGCCGAGGGCACCGGTGTGGGGTCGGCGCTGGTCCGCCGTGCCCTGGACGATGCCCGGGCCTCGGGACGAAGCGTGGTTCCGGCATGCCCCTTCGTCGAGGCGTGGATCGGCCGGCATCGCGAGTACTCGGACCTGGTGCAGACCTCGGGCCCGGCGCGATGACCTCTGGGCGCGGCGACGCCCGTCAGTCCCGGACGGTGAACGTGGCGTGCAGCAGGTCGCGCTCCCGTGAGGACGGGCCGACGAGCAGCTCGAACTCGCCGGGCTCGACGACCCGCATCGCGTCCGCGTCGACCAGCGTGCAGTCCCGCACGGGCAGCTCGAGCTCGACGACCCGTCGCTCACCGGGTGCCAGCGCCAGCTGCCGGTAGGTCTTGAGCTCCTTCTGGGCCCAGGTCACCGAGGTGACGACGTCGTGCAGGTAGACCTGGACGGTCTCGAGGACGGGGCGGGGCCCGGTGTTCGTGAGGGTGACGCGCGCTCGCACGGCGTCGTCCCGGCCGACCACCGGCGTGCGGACGACGAGGTCGTCGTACGCCACGCGCGTGTAGCTGAGGCCCTCGCCGAACGCGAAGGCCGGGTCCTGGGTCAGGTCGGCGTACCGCGTGCCGTGCTGGCCGGGCAGCTGGTTGTAGTACGTGGGTTGCTGGCCGACGTGCCGGGCGAACGAGATCGGCAGCCGGCCGCTCGGCTCGACCAGGCCGAGCAGCAGCTCGGCGATCGCCTGTCCGCCGCGCATGCCGGGGTTCGCCGCCCACACGAGCGCGGCGGCTTCCAGCGCGGACGGCGGCAGGACCAGCGGCTTCGAGGCGACGAGGACGACGACCATCGGCGTGCCCGTCGTCGCGAGGGCGTCGAGCAGGGCGATCTGCCCGCCGACCAGCTCGAGGGTCGCCGTGGAGCGGCCCTCGCCGACCAGCTCGATCCGGTCGCCGACCACGGCGACGACCACGTCGGCGTCTCGGGCCGCTCGGACCGCCTCGGCGATCAGCGTGTCGTCTGGTGGGCAGGGCGCCGCGACCGCCGGACGCGGCTGACCGTCGGGGAAGAAGGCACCCTCCGGGTCCGGGCCGACGGTGACGACGTCCGCACCGCGGGCGTGCGTGACGGTCCAGCTGCTCGGCGCGTGCGCACGCAGGCCGTCGAGCACCGTGGTGGTCAGGTGCCGCGGGTGGCCGTCGGGCAGCCAGTCCGCCTGGCCGGAGGCCCCGGCCCAGTCGCCGAGCTGTGCGTGCTGGTCGTCGGCGTTGGGACCCACGACTGCGACGCGGTACGGGCGGTCGGTGGGGTCCGTGGCGCGTCCGGCCGCGTCGGCGGTGAACCCGCCGGCCAGCGGCAGCGTGCCGTCGTTGCGGAGCAGCACCAGCGACCGGCGGGCCGTCTCGAGGTTGAGGGCGGTGTGCTCGGGTGCGCCCACGACGGCGCGCTGCCGTGCGGGCTCGGGACGGCGCGGGTCCTCGAAGAGACCGAGCTCGAACTTCAGCGTGAGGATGCGGGCGACCGCCGCATCGATCTCGCTCTCGGCGAGCAGGCCTCGGGCCACTGCGTCCTGGGCGCCGGCGAAGAACTGCGGCGTCGTCATCACCATGTCGTTGCCCGCGCGGACCGCCCGCGCCGCGGCATGGGTGTGGTCCGGCTCGATCCGCTGCTCCCACACCATGCGGCCGACGTTGTCCCAGTCGGTGACCAGCGTGCCCGTGTACCCCCACTCGCCGCGGAGGACCTCGTTCAGCAGCCAGTGGTTGACGGTGATCGGGACACCGTCGGTGGACTGGTAGCCGAGCATGAACGTGCGGCAGCCCTCGCGTGCCACGCGTTCGAACGGCGGCAGGAACCACGAGCGGAGCTTGCGGCGGGAGATGTCAGCCTCGCTGGCGTCCCGCCCGCCCTGCGTCTCCGAGTAGCCGGCGAAGTGCTTGGCGGTGGCGAGGATCGCGGTCGGGTCGGTCAGGCCGTCGCCCTGGTAGCCGCGCACCATCGCGGAGGCGAGCTCGCCGATGAGGAAGGGGTCCTCGCCGAACGTCTCGTCGACGCGGCCCCAGCGCAGGTCCCGCGCGATGCACAGCACAGGGGAGAACGTCCAGTGGATGCCGGTGGCGGCGACCTCCACGGCCGTCGCTCGCGCCACTCGCTCCAGGAGCTCGGGGTCCCAGGTGGCCGCCATGCCGAGCTGGGTGGGGAAGATCGTCGCGCCCTCGAAGAAC
>NCKG01000292.1:0-2285 GCA_002279095.1 Cellulomonas sp. 14-74-6 | reverse complement strand
GTGCCTGCGGGCCGCGAGTGCCTTCACTGATCGGTCCTCGTCTCGCGTGGGGGAACGGGTGTCACTTGAGCAGGTAGATGATCGAGAACAGCGCGATCCAGACCACGTCGACGAAATGCCAGTAGTACGACACGACGATCGCGGTGGTGGCCTCGTGGTGGCCGAAGCTCTTCGCGGCGAACGAGCGCCCGAGCAGGAACAGGAACGCGATCAGGCCACCGATCACGTGCAGGCCGTGGAAGCCGGTGGTCAGGTAGAAGACGGAGCCGTAGGGCGTCGAGGAGATGGAGATGCCCTCGCGCACCAGGGAGGCGTACTCGTAGACCTGGCCGCCGATGAACACAGCGCCCATCAGGTACGTCAGGGCGATCCACTCGTTGAGGCCCCAGCGGTTCACCTGCCAGAGCGCCCCGGAACGACGGGGCTGGAAGCGCTCGGCGGCCCACACGCCCATCTGGCAGGTGACGGAGGAGAGCAGCAGCACCGTGGTGTTGACCACCGCGTACGGCACGTTCAGGTGCGCCGCGCCCTCGGTGAACACCTTGGGGACGGCCGCCCGGGTGGAGAAGTACATGGCGAAGAGCCCGGCGAAGAACATCAGCTCGGACGCGAGCCACACGATCGTGCCGACCGACACCGGGTTCGGGCGGTTGACGGTCACATGAGGTGTGGTGCGCGGGGCAGCCGTGGCGGTCGACACCGCGCCATTATGGCGGATCAGCGGTTCGCATGGGTCTTAAGGCCCACGACGGATGACCGCAAAGTGTCACCTCGTCAGAATCCGGACGGTTCCCGGGCCGCGGCCGGACGGCGGAGCCGGCGGTCGGGCGGGCGTGCCAAGATTCGGCCATACCGCACGACGACGAACGAGGACGGCCCATGAGCAGCGTCGAGCCTGAGAACGAGGAGACCGTGACCGGTCCCCGGATCCTGCTGTACAGCGACGACGTCGATGCCCGCGGTCAGGTGCGGCTCGGCGTCGGCCGTCGTCTCGGGCGGGGCGAGCCGGACATCGAGTGGCTGGAGGTCGCCACCGCCGAGGCGGTCTACGCGGCCGTCGAGGCGGGCGAGCTCGACCTGGTGATCCTCGACGGCGAGGCGGACAAGGTCGGCGGGATGGGTGTCGCACGCCAGCTCAAGGAGGAGGTCTACGACTGCCCGCCCGTGCTGGTGCTGACCGGCCGCCCGCAGGACGCATGGCTCGCCTCGTGGTCCAACGCCGACGCGGTGATCAGCCGCCCGCTCGACCCGGTGCTGCTGCACCGAGCCGTGCAGTCCCTGCTGACGGGCAGCGCGCTCGCCCGATGACCGAGACCGCCGCGATCTTCACGTGGCCGGACGTCCTCGCGGAGCTGATCGCCGGTCGCGACCTCGGCGCCGACCAGACGCGCTGGGCCATGGGCGAGATCATGCGCGGCGAGGCGCCGACCGCATGCATGGCGGGGTTCCTCGTCGCGCTGCGTGCCAAGGGCGAGACGGTGGCGGAGCTGACCGGTCTCGCCGACGAGATGCTGGCGCACTCCCAGCGGTTCGTCGTACCCGGTCGCTCGCTCGACATCGTCGGGACCGGTGGCGACCGCGCTTTCACGGTCAACGTGTCCACGATGGCCGCGCTGGTGATCGCCGGGGCGGGTGTCACCGTGGTCAAGCACGGGAACCGGGCCGCGTCCTCGGCGTCCGGGTCCGCCGACGTGCTGGAGGCGCTCGGCATCCGCCTCGACCAGCCGCTGGACCGGGTCGGTCCGATCGCCACCGAGGTCGGCATCACCTTCTGCTTCGCGGGGCTGTTCCACCCCTCGATGCGGCACGCCGGACCGGTGCGCCGCGCTCTGGGTGTGGCGACGGCGTTCAACTTCCTCGGTCCGCTGACCAACCCCGCGCAGCCGCAGGCCGCCGCGATCGCGGCGGGGACGGCGAAGGGCAACGGGCTCATCGAGCCCGTGAACATCGTCCTCAACGAGCTCATCGCGAACGGCGAGTACGCCCAGGTGCTCAAGGGATGGGGGCTCGACTCGGAGGGGATCGAGAAGTCCGAGATCAACCCGCCGGGGCTTCCCAAGTCCTGAACCCGGGGCGCGGGCCGGCGGAGACCGCCGGCCCGCGCCTTTCCGCGCATCCGCACCAGAGAAGGACGAAGACATGACCAACCGTGCACCGCTCAGCATCCTCGAGCTCTCCCCGTTCGGCGAAGGATCGACCGCCGCCCAAGGGCTCAGGGACACGATCGCGCTCGCCCAGACGGCGGAACGCCTCGGCTATCGCCGGTTCTGGCTCGCCGAGCACCA
>NCKG01000291.1:0-2293 GCA_002279095.1 Cellulomonas sp. 14-74-6 | reverse complement strand
GCGTCCGACGAGCGTGCCGTGCTGGTGGACGTCCGCACGGCCGGTGAGTGGCAGCAGATCGGCGTGCCGGACACCGCTGACCTGGGCCGCGAACCCGTGCTCATCGAGTGGCTCAGCGGCACCACGCACGCGGTGAACCCCCAGTTCCTGGACCAGCTGGCGCTGGCCGGCGTGCAGCCCGGTGACGGCCGGGACCTCGTGTTCCTGTGCCGGTCGGGCGTGCGGTCCGTCGCCGCGGGGCTCGCGGCGCAGGCCGCCGGCTTCGGCCCGGTGCACAACGTGCTGCAGGGCTTCGAGGGGGACGTCGGCCCGGACGGGCAGCGCGGCCACACCGGCTGGCGCGCCGACGGCCTGCCGTGGCGGCAGGCGTGAGCCGGCGCGTCCCGGGACCCGCCGACTGGGACGACCGCCGGGTGGACCGGGCCGGGCTGCGACCCGACACGCTCGCGGTGCGCGGCGGCCTGGTGCGCTCGGGTTTCGACGAGACGTCCGAGGCGCTGTTCCTCACGCAGGGCTACGTGTACGAGCGGTCCGCGGACGCCGAGGCGGCCTTCGCCGGTGAGGCCGACCGGTTCCAGTACTCCCGCTACGGCAACCCGACGGTGTCGACGTTCGAGGAGCGCCTGCGCCTGCTCGAGGGTGCCGAGGCGGCGGTCGCCACGTCCAGCGGCATGTCCGCCGTGTTCACCACGCTCGCCGCGCTCGTCTCGTCGGGCTCCCGGGTCGTCGCCGCCCGTGCCCTGTTCGGCTCGTCGATCGTGATCTTCGACGAGATCCTCGTCCGCTGGGGCGTGCGGACCGACTACGTCGACGGGCACGTGCCGGAGCAGTGGGAGGCCGCGCTGGCCACCCCCGCCGACGTCGTCTTCTTCGAGACGCCGTCCAACCCGATGCAGGACCTGGTCGACATCGCCGCGGTGTCCGCCCTGGCCCACGCCGCCGGCGCCGTCGTGGTGGTCGACAACGTCTTCGCCACGCCCGTCTTCTCCCGCCCGCTCGAGCACGGCGCCGACGTGGTGGTCTACTCGGCCACCAAGCACATCGACGGCCAGGGCCGGGTGCTCGGCGGGGCGATCCTCGGATCGACGGAGCTGCTGCACGGCCCCGTCCGCACGCTGATCCGCAACACGGGTCCGTCGCTGTCGCCGTTCAACGCCTGGGTGCTGCTCAAGGGCCTCGAGACGATGTCCCTGCGGGTGCGCCACCAGGCCGCGTCGGCGCTGCGCCTCGCGAGGTGGCTGGAGCAGCACCCGGCCGTCGCCGGCGTCCGCTACCCGTTCCTGCCGTCGCACCCCCAGCACCAGCTCGCGCTGGCGCAGCAGACCGGCGGCGGCACCGTGGTGACGTTCGAGCTGGCGGTGCCGGAGGGCGCCGGTGCGGACGAGGCCAAGCGCCGCACGTTCGCGGTGCTGGACGCCCTGCGGGTGATCGACGTGTCCAACAACCTGGGCGACGCCAAGTCGATGGTCACGCACCCGGCGACGACGACGCACCGCAAGCTCGGTGCCGCCGGGCGCGCGGCGGTGGGCATCGCGGAGTCGACGGTCCGGCTGTCCGTCGGCCTGGAGGACGTGGACGACCTGGTCGACGACCTCTCCCAGGCGCTCGACGCCGCCGGCTCGGCCGACTGACGACGCGGGCCGCCGGAGCGCTCAGGCCACCGTCGTCCCGAAGATCTTGCCGACGGCGTAGGTGATCGCCATGGTCAGGATCCCCATGCCGACGTTCCGCAGGATCGCCCGACCCTCGGGCGCCTTGCCGAGGCGGGCGCTGAGGAACCCGGTGAGCACCAGCCCGACGATGACGGCCAGCACGGTGGCCCACACCCGCGCACCGTTGATCGGCAGCAGGATCACCACCAGCGGGATCAGTGCGCCGACCGCGAAGGAGATGAACGACGAGCCGGCCGCGTGCCACGGGTTCGTCAGGTCGTCCGGGTCCAGCCCGAGCTCGGTCTCGGCGTGCGCGCGCAGCGCGTCGTTCGTCGTGAGGTCGCGCGCCACCTCCTCCGCGACCCGCCTGGAGATGCCCTTCGCCTGGTAGAGCCGGGTGAGCTCCTCGAGCTCCTCGTCCGGCATGTTCTCCAGCTCCCAGCGCTCCTTGGTCAGCAGCGCCCGCTCGGTGTCCCGCTGGGTGCTGACGGACACGTACTCGCCACCCGCCATGGACAGCGAGCCGGCCACGAGCCCTGCGACGCCGGCGGTGGCGATGGCGGTGACCGACGTGGTCGCCCCGGCGACGCCGATGACGATGCCGGCGGTGGAGACGATGCCGTCGTTGGCGCCGAGCACCC
>NCKG01000290.1:0-2302 GCA_002279095.1 Cellulomonas sp. 14-74-6 | reverse complement strand
GACGCGGGCTCGGGCGCGTCGGTGCCGAGTCCGACGGCCGGGTGCGCGCTCATGTCCCTCCGAAAGTTCGGATGCCCGAAACTCAGTGTAGGCATCACCGGATCATGGGCCCGCGGCTGCGTCAATTCGCTCGACCGGACCGGGGCCGGGCGTCGACCCTGGGGGCATGACGACGACCACCACGTGGACCGTGCGCGAGGTGCCGGTGCCGAGCACGCTCGACGCCCCGGACGCCTGGCTGCTGCTCGGCGCCAACCGCGTCCGCACCGCCGGTGTGACCGAGGCGTGGGGCAGCACCGACCTGGCCGAGTCCCCTCAGGCCGAGCTGGCCGAGCTCCGGGACGCGGACGCCGAGCGGACGGTGCGGCTCGTGGCGGTCGCCGACCACGGGTCCGCCGAGGTCGGCGACCCGGTCGCTGTGATCGGCGAGGCGTCGATCGGCCTGCCGGTGCGGGACAACCGGCACAGCGCCTTCGTCACGATCAACGTGCTGCCGGAGCACCGCCGTCGGGGCGTCGCCACCGCCCTGCTGGACGCGGCCGCCGCGGTCGCGCGCGAGGACGGCCGCAGTCTGCTGATGACCCACACCGCGGACCGCGTCGAGCCGGCTGCCGGGCCTGGCGCTCTCGAGTCACCCACCGGCGCCGGTCGCGTCAGCCTCGACAACCCCGCCGTCGTCTGGCTGGAGCGCACCGGCTGGACGCTGGCGCAGGTGGACCGCCGGTCGCAGCTCGACCTGCCGGTCGACCCCGCGCTGCTGCGCCGGCACGCGGACGACGCCGCCGGGGCGGCCGGTGCCGACTACCGCCTGCACACCTGGGGCACCGACGTGCCGGAGCAGTGGCTCGAGGACTACGCCGCTCTGCTGGCGCAGATGAGCACGGACGCACCGCTCGGCGACGTCGACCGGCGCCCCGAGGTGTGGGACGGCGAGCGGGTCCGGGCGCAGGAGCGGATGCTGCACGACGCGGGCTACGAGCTGCTGGTGACGGCGGCGGAGCACGTGCCGACGGGACGGCTGGCGGCGTTCACCAACTTCTGGATGCCGTCGCACACCGACGAGTCCGTGCACCAGGGCGACACCTTGGTGGTGGCGGCCCACCGGGGGCACCGGCTCGGGATGCTGGTCAAGACGGCCAACCTCGCGGCGCTGAGCCGGCAGCGGCCGTCGGTCGGCCGCGTCGGCACGTGGAACGCGCAGGAGAACCGCTGGATGCTGGCGATCAACATCGCGCTCGGCTTCCGGCCGGCCGGTGTCAGCGGCACCTGGCAGCGACCGCTGTAGACCGTGCCGCGGCGGCCGACGCGGCACGGGGCGCGCGTCCGTCAGGCGTGGTGCCGGTGGCCGTCCCACCAGCCCGCCCAGCGGCGCTGCGCCTCCTCGCGCAGCTCGTCGGACAGGCCGTACGTGTTGAGGATCGCGTTGACGGCGCCGTGCGGCGGGTGGCTGGCCACCGGAACCTGCTGGATCACCAGCAGCGACTCGGCGATGCCGTGCAGCCACACGCCGAACTGCAGGTCGGTCCGGTACACCACGGTGCCGCCCACCTTGGTGCCGTCCGGGCGGGTCGCCTCGACGTGACCGCCGATCGGCACGCCGCGCGCGCCGTGCAGACCGGCCCGGTACATCAGCGGGTTCTGGTGCGGGCCCGCGTCCAGGCCGTGCACCGCGAACGTGCGGCGGTCCTCGCCGCGGTGCACGGTCAGCGCGAAGTGCAGCTGGTGGACGGAGCTGATCCAGTTCTCGTCCACCACGTCGCGCACGCCGTCGAACGAGACGGACAGGTCGCGGGCGGCACGGTGCACCGTGACGAGCGTGTGACCAGGGTTGTCGTCGCGGCAGCGCAGCTCGAGGTCCTCGTGGTGGTGCCAGCGCAGCCGCCGGATCGACGTGCCCGGCACGTGGTCGTGCTCCACCTCGGCGTGCTCGACGAAGATCCGCTCGATGTCGTCCGCCAGGTCGTCCCGGTCCCAGCCGTACCAGCGGTGGATCAGCTCCGGCTTGCGGACGTGCTCCCAGACGACGTCCGCCGGCAGCGGCACGTCGACGGACACCACCGCGCGGTGCAGGACCGCCGGGGCGTGGTGCGGCTCGGCACGATGGTCCACGGGATGCTCCGTGCGCAGGTTCGTCAGGCGGTCGGAGCGGTGGGGGCCGACGCTGGTCAGCTGGTCACCGTGCGGCTCCGGACGGCGGTCGAGCCGATGCTCGAGCGGGGGTTCACGCGTCATCGCCGGTCACCTCATCCATCGAGTGGATGCTCTCGACGGTAACCCTCACGGCCGTCCGGCGCAGCCCTGG
>NCKG01000289.1:0-2319 GCA_002279095.1 Cellulomonas sp. 14-74-6 | reverse complement strand
GAGTCCGCTGCCGGGCCGGCGGAGCTCACCGGCCTCCTCCTCTCGGCCCTGCTCCTGCGGCTGGACCCGCCCGGGCGCGATCCCGAGCCCGACGGCTCGCTGTTCGCGCTGTTCCGGGACACCGTCGAGGCGGGCTACCGCACGCACCGGGACGCCGGCCACTACGCCTCCGTGCTCGGGTACGCGCCACGGACGCTCTCGAGGGCCGTCCAGCGCGCCACGGGCAGCACCGCCAAGGCCTACCTGACCGAGCGCGTCGTCCTCGAGGCCAAGCGCCTCCTCGCGCACGACGGCTTCACGGCGGCCCGCTGCTCGCGCGAGCTGGGCTTCCCAGACGCGACGAGCTTCTCGGTGTTCTTCCGCACCGCCACCGGGCTGCCGCCCGCCCGCTGGCTGGCGCAGTGGCGCGACGCCCCCTCCGGCGACGAGCCGGCGCCTTGACCCGGCCCGTCGACGCGCCTGGACCCGGGTCCGCGCCCGGCCGTCCCGACCCGCAGCCGATCAGCTCGCGGGTGCCGGTACCCGCACGACGAGCGCGCCCGGGTCCACCCGCGCCGTCAGCTCTGCCACCCGGCCCAGCACGTCCCCGTCCAGCTGCACGTGCTCGCCGCCCGACAGCTGCATCTCCACCGCCCTCGCCCGGGTGTGGTCGATCCGCCCGATCCGCGCCGCCGGCAGCGGGTTGCGCAGCCCGAACCCCTGCAGCACCACCTCGCCGAGCAGCTGCGCCCAGCCGGCCACCCCGCCGCGGGTGTCGATCGCGGCGATGTCGAGCCAGCCGTCGTCGAGCACCGCATCGGGCAGCAGCTGCAGACCGCCGGGCAGCTTGCCGCAGTTGCCCACCAGCAGGCTGCGCAGCCGCAGCTCCTGCCACGCCCGCCCGTCGAGCTTCACCCGCACCCGGCTGCGCCGCCCGTGCAGGTGCTGGACCCCGGCGACGAAGTAGGCGATCCAGCCGACCTTGGCCTTGAGGTCCTCGTCGGTGCTGGCCACCATCGCGGCGTCGAACCCGACACCCCCGATCACCAGGAAGATGTGCTCGCGGTCCGGGTCCGGGTCGGCGGCCGGACCGGTCACCTCCTCGTCCGGGTCCTCGGCGTCGGCGGCCGCCCAGCGCTGCACGGCGATCCAGCCGACGTCGATCGTCCGGTCCTTGCCGTCGAGCGCGGCGGCGATGGCGGCCGCCGGATCACCGACCGGGATGTCGAGGTTGCGCGCCAGCAGGTTCCCCGTGCCAAGGGGGAGCAGCGCCATCGGCACGTCGGTGTGCACCAGCGCCTCCGCGACGGCCCGCACGGTCCCGTCACCACCGACCGCCACGACGAGCTTCGCGCCCCGCTCGACCGCCTCGCGCGCCTGCCCGACCCCGGGGTCCTCCACGGTGGTCTCCAGCCACAGCGGCTCGGGCAGGTACCGTTCCGAGCAGGCCTTCACCACCTGCGTCCGCAGGGCGGCGACGTCCGGCTTGGACGGGTTGGCGACGAACGCGACCAGCGGCCGCTCCGCGTCGTCCGGGCCCGTCAGCACCTCCGCCGTGGCGGCCGGCGCGGCCCCCGGCGCCCGGCGACCCAGTCGCCCGCTCGCCTGGCGACGTGCCACCCAGACGGCCAGCACGATCGCCACCAGGGCGAGCACAGCAGCGGTGAGCCCCAGCCAGTCGTGCCATGTCATGTCCGGCAATCTACGCATCCACCTGCGACGTCGCGCGGCCGGGGCGGGTGAGGCTGCGGGGCGTCGATAGGCTGGCAGCCGTGATCGATCTGCGGCTCCTGCGGGAGGACCCCGATGTGGTGCGCGCCAGCCAGGTCGCGCGTGGTGACGACCCCCACCTGGTGGACGAGATCCTGGACGCCGATGCGCGCCGCCGTTCGGCGCTGACCGCGTTCGAGACGCTGCGGGCCGAGCAGAAGT
The DNA here is from genome assembly GCA_002279095.1 of Cellulomonas sp. 14-74-6. Classification (GTDB taxonomy): domain Bacteria; phylum Actinomycetota; class Actinomycetes; order Actinomycetales; family Cellulomonadaceae; genus Cellulomonas. The sequence continues at coordinate 408 of NCKG01000289.1, read as the reverse complement.
CCCTCGGCAAGGACGTCGCGAGGGCGACCGGTGCCGACAAGGAGCACCTGCTGGCCCGCGCGCGGCAGCTGGCCGACGAGGTGAGGGCGCGCCAGTCGGACGCCGAGGACGCCGAGAAGCAGGCGGACCTGCTGGCCCGCCGCATCGGCAACGTGGTGGCGGACGGTGTCCCGGCCGGCGGCGAGAACGACTACGTCGTCCTGGAGCACGTGGGCACGCCGCGCGACTTCGCCGCCGAGTACGGCGACGGCTTCCGGGTCCGCGACCACCTCGAGCTCGGCGAGGGCCTGCAGGCGATCGACACCGAGCGCGGGGCCAAGGTGTCCGGCGCCCGGTTCTACTACCTGACCGGCGTCGGCGCCCGCCTCGAGCTGGCCCTGCTGAACGCGGCCGTCGACCGCGCGCTCG
>NCKG01000021.1:0-14058 GCA_002279095.1 Cellulomonas sp. 14-74-6 | reverse complement strand
GGGATCTCCATCCAGCGGGACGGCACCTTCGCCTTCGACCAGGCCGCGTACAACGCGGCGCTCGCAGCGGACCCGCAGAAGGTGCAGGACGTGGTCTCGGGCCTCGCCGCCCGCGTCGCGGCCGTGACCACCGCCACGTCGGACGCGACCAGCGGGTCGCTGACAGGGGAGATCACCGCCCAGCAGGGTGTGGTCAAGGACCTGGGCGACCAGATCAGCCAGTGGGACGTCACGCTGCAGCTGCGGCGCGAGGGCCTGCAGGCCACCTACTCGCAGCTCGAGGTCACGCTCTCCAATCTCAAGTCGCAGTCGAGCTGGCTGGCCAGCCAGCTCGGGTCGCTCAGCGGCTCGTCCAGCTCGTCGAACTGACCCCACCGGAGGACTCCTGATGTCCGACCTGCGCGTCCGCTACCTGGCGGACTCTGTCGCCACGGCCTCGCCGGCGCGGCTGCTGACGATGCTGTACGACCGACTGCTGCTCGACCTGCACCGCGCCACCTCGGCGCTGGAGACCGGCGACCGCGGCGGTGCCGGCACGCACCTGGCGCACGCCCAGGAGATCGTCTGCGAGCTGATCGCCACGCTCGACGTCTCGGCGTGGGAGGGCGGCAACCGCCTGATGTCCCTGTACGGCTGGGTGCTCAACGAGCTGCTGACCGCCGGCACCACCGGCGACGCCGCCCGCGTCGAGGCCTGCCGCGGCGTGGTGGCCCCGCTGGCCGAGGCCTGGCATCAGGCGGCCGACGCGCTCGCCGGGGCGGACCGCCCCGCCGACGAGCCCGTCGCGGCCACCGGGCTGCTCGGCGTCGCATGACCACCGGGTGGTCGGACGCCTGGGAGCGGGCGCTCGACGCACTGGAGCTGGACGTCGCCGCTGCGGAGCGGTTGCTCGCCGCGGCGCACGGCACCGGGGGAGGCATGGCGCCCGCCGTGCGCACGTGGCGGCCGCCGGTGGACCTGGGCCCGTTGCCGGCCAGCCTGGAGGAGCGGGCGCGCACGCTGCGCGACCGCCAGCTGGAGGTCGCCAGGGCCGTCTCGGAGGCGGTCGTGCGGTCGCGACGGCAGCTGGCCGCCACCCGCGCCGTGCTCGGCACCGTCGCCGAGCGCCGGCCGGTGTACGTCGACATCGACGGCTGAGCGCGCCCCTCCGCCGGGGAGAACACGACAGATCCCCGGGATTCGGGCCTGACCAGGCTCGTCGTGAAGAAACTCCTCAGCACCTCATGAGCCCTGCCGATCGACTGGGCTGAGCACGGATCGCTCGACCCTCTGGCCACGGATCGGCCTCTCGTACTCGTCGATGAGGTGTGCTCGGCCATGGGTCTGTTCGACTCGGTGAGCTATGTCGCGCTGCACAGTGCGCTGGACGGGCTCGCCCTGCGCCAGCGTGCGATCGCGGACAACGTCGCCAACATCAACACCCCGGGGTACACGGCCCGCCGGGTGTCGTTCGAGCAGGCCCTGAGCGCCGCCGTCAGCAAGGGCTCCGGTGCCGTCGCCGCCACCGAGTCGCGGTCGCTCGAGCCGACGCGCACCGACGGCAACAACGTCAACCTCGACACCGAGACCGTGCTGAACATCGACACCAACCTGCGCTTCCAGCTCGCGTCGCAGGCCGTGTCCAGCCAGCTGTCCGCCGTGCGCGCTGCGATGCGGACCGCCTGATGACGATCTTCGGCGCCCTCGGCATCGCCGGCTCCGGCCTGACGGTGCACCGCAAGTGGCTCGACGCGGTCAGCGACAACCTGGCCAACGTCAACGACGCGACCAGCACCTCCCAGTCCGCGTTCCAGGCCCGGTACGTGGTGGCCCAGGAGATGGGCGGCGAGGGCGGCGTCGCCGTCGCCGGCACCCAGCTGTCCGGCGACACGACCGGCCGGGTGGTCTACGAGCCCGGTAACCCGCTGGCCGACGCCCAGGGCAACGTGCGGTACCCGGAGATCGACACCGCCAGCCAGATGACCCAGCTGATCATCGCCCAGCGCGGCTACCAGGCGAACGCCGCGGTGATCGAGCGCGCGACCGAGGCCTACCAGGCCGCTCTCCAGATCGGGAAGTGACCATGAGCGTCTCCGCGATCGGCGCAGTCGGCGCCGCGAGCCCTGCCCTGACCGCCCTGACGGGCGTCGCACCGACCACCGGCGTCACCGCCGCGGGGTCGACCGCCGGCACTGCGGCCACCTCCGGCGCCGGGTTCGCGAACGTGCTGTCCGGCGTCGACCGGCTGCAGCAGCTGCAGTCCACCGCGCAGGACCTGTCGGTCAAGGCCGTCACCGGTGACCTCACCGACGTGCAGGACTACACGGTCGCCGCGTCCGAGGCGAACCTGGCGATGGAGCTGACCGCGGCGGTCCGCAACAAGGCGGTCGAGGCGTTCAACGAGATCATGCGGATGCAGGCCTGATGCCCGCGCCGCTGCAGTCCGTCATCGCCCGCCTGCAGGCGGCGGTGCGGCAGTTCTCCCTCGCCCAGCGCACCTTCGCGGTGCTGGCCGTGGCCGCCCTGGTGCTCGGTGGCGTGGCGCTGTCCAGCTACCTGACCAAGCCCACCATGGGCCCGCTGTTCAGCGGCCTGTCCGGGGCGGACGCGAGCGCGATCGTCGACCAGCTCGGCTCGAAGGGTGTCAAGTACCAGCTGGCCGACGGCGGCTCCACGATCCTGGTGCCGCAGGACAAGCTGTACGCCGAGCGCATCGCGATGGCGGCGGCCGGCCTGCCGGCCAACAAGAGCGGTGCCGGGTACTCGCTGCTCGACTCGCTGCCCGTCACCGCGTCGGAGTTCCAGCAGAAGACCACCTACCAGCGGGCGCTCGAGGGTGAGCTGGCCAAGACGGTCGGCGCGATCGACGGCGTCGACCAGGCCACCGTGCAGCTGGCGATCCCGGACGACTCCGTCTTCGTGGAGAAGAAGAAGGACCCGACGGCCTCGGTGTTCGTGCGCACCCGTGCCGGCGCCACGTTGAGCAACGACCAGGTGCAGGCGATCGTCCACCTGGTGTCCGCCGGCATCCAGGGCATGACGCCCACCGACGTCGCGGTGATCGACGCGTCCGGCAAGGTGCTGTCCGCGGTCGGCACGGGCGCCACCGGCGGCTCGCTCTCGTCCGGCGCGACCACCGACTACGAGGCGCGGGTGCAGCAGGCGGTGCAGCGGATCCTCGACCCGCTGGTCGGCGCGGGGAACTCCGCGGTGACCGTGACGGCGCAGCTGGGCACCGCGTCGAGCCAGACGACGACGGAGACGTTCTCCGCCAACCCGACGACGCCGCCGCTCGCCTCGTCCACCAAGACCGAGCAGTACACCGGTACCGGTGGCGCCGGTGCGGCCGGTGTGCTCGGTCCGGACAACATCGCCGTGCCGTCCGGGTCCACCGGGACCGGCAGCTACACCTCCACCAGCACGGACCTGACCAACTCGGTGAACAAGAGCACGCAGGTGGTGACCACCCCGCCCGGTGGGGTGCAGCGGCAGTCGGTGTCCGTGGCGGTCGACGCCAAGGCCGGGGCAGGGCTGGACATGGCGGCTTTGACCCAGGCGATCTCGGCCGCCGCCGGCGTCGACCCCACCCGCGGCGACACCGTCTCGGTGCAGCGGATGGCCTTCGACACCACGTCGGCGCAGAACGCCGCCACGGCCCTGGCCAAGGCGGACGCGGCGACCGCGGCCGAGAAGAAGCAGTCGATGATCAAGCAGGCCGCGATCGCCGGGGCCGTGGTGCTGCTGGTGATCTTCCTGATGGTGCTGGGCATGCGCCGGTCCCGCCGGGCCCGTCGCGAGGCGCTCGACCTCGGGTCGCTCACCGCGGTGGACGAGGGCTTCGACCTGCCGGACGGCATCGACGGCGCCGGCCTGCACCCGGGGCTGCCCCCTGGGCCGTCGCCGCTGCAGCCGGATCCCCGCGCCGTGCGCCGTGAAGAGGTCGAGGCGATGGCCGACGAGCAGCCCGCCGAGGTCGCCGAGCTGCTGCGCGGCTGGCTGGCCGCACCGTCTTCTGGGCGGCGGCGATGAGCCTCGGGCTGACCGGGCCGCAGAAGGCCGCGACGCTGCTGCTCCAGCTGGGCAAGGACCGTGCCGCCCGAGTGCTGTCCCAGCTCAGCGAGCAGGAGATCGAGGAGCTGACCGCCGAGATCCTGCACCTGGAGCGGATCGACCCCGAGGTCGCCGGCGAGGTGCTCGACGAGTTCTGGGAGGCGACCAACACCGGGCCGTCGTTCGGCGGCGGCATGGGGCTGGCGCAGCGGCTGCTCGAGGCGTCCCTCGGCACCGAGCGCGCCGCCGGGATGATGGAGCGGCTGCAGACCACGCTGGCGGGTCAGCCCTTCGAGTTCCTGCAGCAGGCCGACGCCCGGCAGGTGGTGTCGCTGCTGTCCGGTGAGCACCCGCAGACCGTCGCCCTGGTGCTGGCGCACCTGCGACCCGAGCACGCGTCGGCGATCCTGGCCGGTCTGCCCGGCGCCGAGCAGGCGGACGTCGCGCACCGGATCGCGCTGATGGAGCGGGCCTCGCCGGACGTGGTGGCCGTGGTGGCCGAGAGCCTGCAGCGCAAGGCGTCCGCCGTGCTGGCACCGCGGGAGCTCGCGGCCGTCGGCGGCGTGCAGCCGCTGGTCGAGATCATCAACCGGGCCGACCCCGGTACCGAGAAGGCGATCCTCGAGGGGCTCGCGGCGCGCGACGAGGCGCTGGCCGAGGAGGTCCGCAGCCGGATGTTCGTGTTCACGGACATCGTGCTGCTCGAGGACCGCGCGATGCAGCTGGTGCTGCGCGGCGTCGAGGTCCCTGCGCTGGCGCTCGCGCTCAAGGGCTCCGGCCCGGAGGTGCGCGACACCGTGCTGCGCAACCTGTCCGAGCGGGCGCGCGAGAACCTGCTCGAGGAGATCGAGCTGCTCGGTCCGGTCCGCATGTCGCAGGTGGAGGACGCCCGCGCGGGCATCGTGCAGGTGATCCGCCGCCTCGAGGAGAGCGGGCAGATCACCATCCGCCGCGACGCCGAGGACGAGTACGTTGCCTGACCCCGACGTGGTCACCGTCGCCTTCCCCGCGCTGGACGCGCCGGGGAGCACCGGGGTGCCCACGCAGCGCTCCGGCGACGGTGCGCACGCCGCCGGCTTCGCCGCGGGGTTCGCCGCGGGGGCGCGGGCCGCCGCCCGGACCGCCGCGCGGGCCCAGGCGGTGGCCGACCAGCGCCGACTCGCCGACGAGCACCGGCGCACCGCCGAGCACGCGGCGGCGCTCGCGGCGCTGGCTGCGGCGACCAGGGGTGCGCAGTCGCGGACCGCTCCCGTGCTGGCCGAGGCCGAGGCGACCCTGCTGCGCTGCGCGCTGGAGCTGGCCGAGGCGGTGCTGGGCGTCGAGCTGTCCGACGGGGACACCGGCGCCGTGGCCGCGCTGGCCCGGGTGGCCGCCGCCGACGTCGAGCCCGTGGTGGTGCGGCTGAACCCGGACGACGTGCGCGCCCTCGGCGCCGACCCCGAGCTGCCGGACGGTGCCCGGCTGGTGGCCGACCCCTCGCTGGCGCGCGGCGACGCGGTGGCCGACCTGCCGGACGGCTGGCTGGACGCGCGGATCGGCACGGCGCTCGACCGGGCGCGGGCGGCGCTGGCCTCCGGGGGTGCCTCGTGACGGCGCTGGACACGGCCGTGCGGCCGGACGTCACCGTGGTGCCCGCGTGGGGGCGCGTGCTGACCGCCGCCCGGCCCGAACGGGTCGGCACGGTGCGGTCCGTCGTCGGCCTGTCCGTCGAGGTGTCCGGGCTCGACGCGCCGGTGGGTGGGCTGCTGCGCATCGGCGACGGTGCGGAGGCGATCCCGGCCGAGGTGGTCGCCACGGCCGCCGGTGCCGTGCGGTGCCTGCCGCTGGGCCCCGCCGACGGGCTGCGTGCCGGGCTGCCGGCGCGGTCGACGGGCGGCACGCTGTGCGCGCCGGTCGGTCGCGGGCTGCTGGGCCGGGTGCTGGACGGACTGGGCCGGCCGATCGACGGGCGCGGACCGCTGCAGGCCGACGGCTGGCTGCCGGTGGAGCACGCCGCACCGCACCCGCTGGAGCGTGCTCGCGTCGACACCCCCCTCGACCTGGGCGTCCGCGTGCTCGACACGCTCGTCAGCGTCGGGCGCGGGCAGCGGCTGGGGCTGTTCGCCGGGTCGGGCGTCGGCAAGTCGAGCCTGCTGTCGATGATCGCCCGTGGCACCGAGGCGGAGGTCTCGGTGATCGCCCTGGTGGGGGAGCGCGGCCGTGAGGTGCGCGAGTTCCTGGAGGACGACCTGGGCCCCGAGGGCCTGGCGCGGTCCGTGGTGGTGGTGGCGACGTCCGACGAGCCGCCGCTGGTGCGCCTGCGGTCGGCGTTCCTGGCGACCCGCATCGCCGAGCAGCTGCGCGACGAGGGCCAGCACGTGGTGCTGATGATGGACTCGCTGACGCGCGTCGCGATGGCGCAGCGCGAGGTGGGGCTGTCCGTCGGCGAGCCGCCGGCGACCCGCGGCTACCCGCCCAGCACGTTCGCCATGCTGGCCCGGCTGCTCGAGCGGGCCGGCACCGGCCCGCGGGGCTCCGTCACCGGCCTGTACACGGTGCTGGTGGACGGCGACGACCACAACGAGCCGGTGGCGGACGCCGCCCGGTCGGTCCTCGACGGGCACGTGGTGCTGGAGCGCCGCCTTGCCGTGGCCGGCCACTTCCCCTCGGTCGATGCGCTCGCCTCGATCAGCCGGGTGGCCAACCGCGTGACGTCCCGCGAGCAGCGGGCCGCCGCCCAGCGGCTGCGCAGCGTGCTGGCGGCCCGGTCGCAGGCGCAGGACCTGATCGACGTAGGTGCCTACGTGCCGGGCTCCAACCGGCAGGTGGACACCGCGCTGGCCCATGCGGACGCGATCGAGGCGTTCCTGTGCCAGGACATGGCGGAGCGTGCGCCGGCGGAGCAGTCGTGGCAGCGGCTGTCCGCCCTGGTCGCGGCGATGGACGGGGGCGTGGCATGAGCGTGTTCGGGCTGGGCGGGCTGCTGCGCGTGCGCACGTTCCGCGAGGAGGCGGCCGCCGCCGAGCTGGGTCAGGCCGAGCGGCGCCGGCGCGAGCGGCGGGCCGCGGCCGACGACACCCTGCAGCGGCTGGCCGCGACCGGCGAGCCCGTGGACCAGGTCCTGTTCCACGCCACCATCGCGTCCCGGCTGGCGCTGTCCAGCCTGCTCGCCGAGCGCTCGGCCGAGGCGGCCGAGGCGGACCGCGCCGCGGACGAGCGGCGGGAGGCCTGGTCGGCCGCGCGGCGGGACCTGCGGGCCGTCGAGCGGCTGGCGGAGCACCACGAGGAGCGCGAGCGCCTGGCCGAGGGTCGGGCCGAGCAGCACGTGCTGGACGAGGCTGCCGCGCGCCGTCGCACGGACGGCGGCGTCCCCGGGCGCGACGACGAGGGGACCGAGGCATGAGCACGACGAGGGTCACGCCGACCGCCCCGGCGGTGCGGCCCGCCCCGTACGCGGCTGCGGCGACCAGCGGCAGCGGGTTCGACGACCTGCTGGCCGCGCACCTGGCGAGCACGGCACGCAGCGTGCCGTCGCCCGGGGCAGACCGTGCGGACCGTGCCAACCGTGGCAGCGACGCCCGGCCCGACCGCAGTCGCGAGCGGGTGGCTGACCGTGGTGCCGAGCGGGTGGCGGACCGTGGCGCCGAGCGGGCGGTGGACCGCGGTGCCGAGCGGGCGGTGGACCGCCGGGACCGCCCCGCCGGCAGGGGCACGCATACGGCGTCCGACGGCGGCCCGGCCACGACGGGCGCACCGGGGGACGGTGCTGCGGCGGGCTCGTCGGCCGCGGCCTCGTCGTCCGCCGGGTCCGCCGGCACGGCGACCTCGACCGCCGCGCAGGGTGCGGCGACGCCGGGCACCGCCGCCCAGGGCGCCACAGTGCAGGGCGGCACCGCGCAGACCGCCGCCCCGCTCGATGCGGCCGGCGCAGCGGTGACCACGAGCACGGTCGCGACCGCGGCGACCGTCGCGGCGGTCGGGCAGACGACGGCGGCGTCCGCGGCCGCGGTGCCGTCCAGTGCCGCTGTCGCCGGTGCGACCGGCGTCGGGGCCGGTGCAGCGGTGACGGCCGGCGCACCGGCGGCCGGCGCGCCGACCACCACGACCGTCCCGGCGGGAGCCGGCGAGGCCGCCTCCGGGCAGCCCGGCCACGCCGGTGCGGACCCGCGGGCCCTCGCCACCGGTACCAGCGCCGCAGCGCTCACCACGACGCCGAGTGCGGCGGCTGCCGGCACGAGCGGCACCCGGACCGCCGCCGACCACCGCGCACCGGACGCCCCCGCTGCGACCGCCACCACGCCGGTCGGCGCCGCGACCCAACCGCCCGCCGCCGTCCCCGACGCCCCCGTGCGGGTGGACGCCACCGGCGCCGCCGTCGCGCAGGCTGCCGTGCCGCTCACCGCCCCCGCCGCGCCGCTCACCGCCCCCGCCGCGCCGACCACCTCCGCGCCCACCGGGGCCGCCACGGCCGGCGCGCAGGCGACGTCCCAGGGCTCGACGCCGTTGCCCGTCGCGGACCAGCTCGGCGCCCGGCTGCGCTCGCTGACCGGGCTGGCCGCCGGTCAGCACGTGCTGTCGGTCCCGCTGGACCCCGAGAACCTCGGCACCGTCCGGGTGGTCGCCCGCATCACCGCCCAGTCGGTCCGGGTGGAGCTCGCGGGGGCGACCGACGCGGCGAAGGACGCGCTCCGCGGCGCACTGTCCGACCTGCGCAAGGACCTGTCCGCCGCCGGCATCACGGTCGACTCCGGGAGCTCCGGTCCGGACCCGGGGAGCGGCCGCCAGGGGACGGGCGGCCCCGCGGCCGGCCAGTCCGGGAGCCAGCCCGACAGCCGCTCGGGCGACCGGCAGGGTGCACCGACCCGGCCGTCGGGCGACCGCACCGGACCGTGGGCCGGCGCACCGGCCACCCAGCGCGGACCGGCGCCCGGCGCCGCCGGGGTCCGACCCGGAGGCCTCGACCTCCTCGTCTGACCCCCACCACCCACCGGCCCGGCCGACCCTCAGCCCACCACGGAGACCCGCATGAGCATCGACGTCTCGTACCTCACGTCCGACCGGACGGCCGCCACGGCGGGCGCCTCGGCACCGAAGGACAAGACCCAGCTGGACAGCAAGGCGTTCCTGCAGCTGCTGATCGCCCAGCTGAAGAACCAGGACCCCAGCTCGCCGCTGGACACCGCGGCGATGATGGCGCAGACGACGCAGATGGCGACGATGCAGAGCCTGACCGAGCTCACCACCACGTCGCAGAACGAGTTCGCGCTGCAGATGCGCGTCGCCGCCGCCACGCTCGTCGGCCGCCAGGTGACCTGGAACGACGCCAACGGGACCGAGCAGCACGGCGAGGTCTCCGCCGTCTCCTACACCTCCACCGTGCCCACCCTGCGGGTCGGCACCACCGACGTCGGCCTCGACGCCGTCCGCACCGTCACCCCGTCCAGCACGTCTGCCGGCACCTCCGCCAGCGCCTGATCCGCTCCACCCGAAGGGACACCACCATGCTTCGCTCGCTCTTCTCCGGCATCAGCGGTCTGCGCAGCCACCAGACGATGCTCGACGTGACCGGCAACAACATCGCCAACGTCAACACCACGGGCTTCAAGAGCTCGCAGATCCAGTTCCAGGACACGCTCAGCCAGCTGGTGTCCAACGCGGGCGGTGCCCAGCCCGGCGCAGGCGTCGGCGGCACCAACCCCGCCCAGGTGGGCCTGGGCGTGCGGGTGGCCGGCATCACGACGAGCTTCTCGCAGGGTGCCTCGCAGCTGACCGGTCGCAGCACCGACATGATGATCCAGGGCGACGGGTTCTTCGCCGTCCGCAAGGGCGCCGACACGTACTACACGCGCGCCGGGTCGTTCGACTTCGACTCCACCGGTCAGATGGTGCTGCCGGGCGAGGGCGCCCTGGTGCAGGGCTGGGCCGCCACCAACGGCGTGATCGACACCAACGGCCCGCTGACGGACCTGCGGGTGCCCGCCGGCACGCTGATGGCGGCGATCGCCACCAAGAGCGCGACGTACGAGGGCAACCTCGAGCAGTCCGCGCCGGACGGCACCGCGATCACCCGCGCGATCGGCGTCTACGACTCGACCGGCAACGAGACCCAGCTGAACGTGACGTTCACGGCCAGCACCACGGCTGCGGGCGTCACCACCTGGAACCTGACGGGCAACGACGGCGCGGCCAGCACCGCCTACGGCGCGCTGGCGTTCGACAGCACGGGCAAGCTGACCTCGGCCGGCACGCTGACGGTGGGTGGCATCACCGTCGACATCTCCAAGATCACCGGCTTCGCCGGCCTGGACACCGTCGCGGCGACCAAGCAGGACGGTCAGGCGGCCGGCACGCTGCAGTCCTTCTCGCTCGGCAGCGACGGCACCATCACCGGCGCGTTCAGCAACGGCCTCAAGCAGGTGATCGGCCGTATCGCGCTGGCGTCGTTCACCAACCCGGCGGGCCTGCAGAAGGCCGGCGGCTCCCTGTTCCAGACGACGGTGAACTCCGGCAACCCGCAGCTCGGCGCCGCCGGCACCGGCGGTCGCGGCAGCCTGGCCGGCGGCGCGCTGGAGATGTCCAACGTCGACCTGTCCAGCGAGTTCACCAACCTGATCGTGGCCCAGCGCGGCTTCCAGGCGAACTCCCGCGTCATCACCACGTCCGACGAGGTCCTCCAGGAGCTCGTCAACCTCAAGCGCTGAGCCGGCCGATGGACGCGCTCGCGCAGGTCTCGCAGATCTCGCAGATCTCCGCCCGGGTGCTGCAGCTGCAGTCCCTGGTCTCCGGTCCACCCCGCAGTACCGCCGCCGTGGCCTCGAGCTCCGCGAGCACCACGGCGGCGGCCGGGTCCGCCAGCAGCACGGCGTTCTCGGACGTGCTCGCTCGGGAGCTGGCCGCGACCTCGTCGTCGGCGGCCTCGTCGTCCCCGACCGCGTCATCCGGTGCCCCGAGCAGCACCGGGACGCTCGGTGCCAACCGGGTGCCCACCGACCTGGCCGCGTACGGCAACGGCCGCATTCCGGACTCCGCCCTCGCGCCCGTCGGGAACACGGGCACGAGGATGTGGGCCCCGGCCGCGGCGGCGCTGACGAGGCTGATCGCGGCCGCGAAGGCCGACGGCGTCACCATCGGCGTCACCGAGACGTACCGCCCGTACGACGAGCAGGTGCAGCTGGCCACCACCAAGGGCCTGTACTCGCAGGGTGGGGTGGCGGCCAAGCCCGGCACCAGCGAGCACGGCTGGGCCATCGCCGCCGATCTGCAGCTGAACGGCGCCGCGCAGGCGTGGATGCAGCGGAACGCGCCGTCGTACGGGTTCCAGGCCGACGTGCCGGGCGAGAGCTGGCACTGGGGCTACCACCCGGCCGGCTGAACCGCCCTCAGCCATCGGTCTCGGCCCCCGACCGACGCCGGACGTGCCCGGGTCCGACGGAACCCCAGAGGACGGGGAGCCGGTGTCGGCACGATCGTGCCGACAGCCTGGCCTCCTGAGCCCGGACATCGACGCCGTCCGGCAGGGCAGAAGTCCTCAGCAGGCACGGTGCGCGGCCGATCGGGAAGGCAACGAGCCCATGGACGGGCTCAAGGCATCCAGCCGCGTGCAGGGACCAGGGACGGGACCACCGTGATCATCGTGACGCGCCTCAACGGCGGGCTGTTCGGGGTGAACCCCGATCTGGTCCAGCGCGTCGAGAGCGCGCCGGACACGATCCTGACGCTCATCGACGGCAGCAAGTACATCGTCGAGGAGTCGATGGCCGAGGTGATCTCCCGCATCACCGAGCACCGGGCGCTGGTGCTGGCCCGGGCCCGCCAGATGGAGACCGAGCGGCAGTCGGTGCACCTCGCGCCGGTGCCGTCGGACGACGAGCCGGAGGGCGGTCCGGACGACGACCCCGACCCCAGGGGTCCCCACGACGAGGGCCGTGCCCACCTGCGGACGGTGCGCTGATGGATCCCGCAGGTCTGATCGGTCTGGGCGTCGCCCTCGGCACCGTCTTCGTGGTGATGCTCATCGAGGGCACACCGCCGTTGGCCATCGTGCTGCCCGGGCCGCTGCTGCTGGTGTGGGTCACCACGCTGGCGGTCGGGCTGATGGGTCACACGCTGAAGGACGCGATGGGCTCCTTCGCGGCGGTGCCGACGGCGCTGCGCAGCAAGGCGCCGGACCCGTCGGGCACCATCGAGACGCTGGTCAGCCTGGCGGACAAGGCGCGCCGGGAGGGTCTGCTCGCGCTGGAGGACGCCGCGCGCACCATCACCGACCCGTTCCTGCGCTCGGGCCTGCAGTCGGCGATCGACGGCACGGACCCCGAGGACCTGCGGATGATGCTCGAGGACCGGATCGCGTCCAAGCGCCGGCTCGACCGCATGCACGCCAAGTACTTCCACGACATGGCGGGCTACGCACCGACCATCGGGATCATCGGCACCGTCATCTCGCTGGTGCACGTGCTGCAGAACCTGTCCGACCCCAGCAAGCTCGGCGAGTCGATCGCCTCGGCGTTCGTCGCCACGCTGTGGGGCCTGCTGTCCGCCAACGTCGTCTGGATGCCGCTGGGCAGCCGCATCCGCCGGATGTCCGACCTCGAGTGCGCCCAGATGGAGCTCGCGCTCGAGGGGCTGCTGGCCGTGCAGGCCGGTGCCAACCCCCGGCTGGTGGGCGAGCGGCTGCGCAGCCTGCTGCCCGACGACGCACGTGGCGCCGCCGGCGAGAAGAAGGCGGCATGAGCGCCCCGACGCGCCGTCGGCGCAAGAAGCTCGACGACGAGGAGCACACCAACGCCGAGCGCTGGGCGGTCAGCTACTCGGACATGATGACCGTGCTGATGGGCCTGTTCATCGTGCTGTTCGCGATCAGCCAGGTGGACCAGCAGAAGTTCACCGCGCTGCGGGACTCGCTGGCGACCGGCTTCGGTCAGGGCACGGTGCGGAGCTCGGTGCTCGAGTCGAACCCCGGCGTGCTGGAGGGCGTCAGCGCCGCGACCGACGCGAACGAGGTCGGCACGGCCGGTCTGGTCACCGCGGACAAGGGCCTGGGCGAGCAGGCGAGCGCCCCGCAGGCGGCGGGGGCGCAGCCGGCCGCGAGCTCGCCGACGACGGACCCGAAGCTGCTGCTCGCCGCGCGGGCCGAGGCGGCGCACCTGGAGCAGATCCGCGACGCGATCAAGTCGGAGCTCGGGGCCGTCGGCCTCAGCGATGCGGTGGACTACAAGATCACCGAGCGCGGTCTGATCATCGGCCTGGTCGCCCAGGACGTGTTCTTCGGTCCCGAGTCGGCCCAGCTGACGCCTACGTCCCAGCGCGTGATCGACACCCTCTCACCCACGCTGCGCGGCATCACCGAGCAGGTGTCCGTCGAGGGGCACGCCAACACCCTGCCGGTGTCCGGCACCGGCAAGTACGCCACCAACTGGGAGCTGTCCTCCGACCGGGCCACGCAGGTGCTGCGCCGGCTGGTGGAGTCGGACGGCATGCCGGCGGACCGGATCATGGCGGTCGGCTTCGGCGACGCCCGCCCGGAGGTGCCCGGTACCGACGACCAGGCGCTCGCGGCCAACCGCCGCGTGGACCTGGTGGTGCTGTCCAGCGCGCCGGACGCGGTCCGCAAGCTGCTGCCGATCGTCGCGGCCGGCGGCTGACCCGCGGCGACCGACCGCCAGCCACCCGAACCAGCCACCCGAACGAGCCACCGAACCAGCCACCCGAACCAGCCACCCGAACCAGCCACCCGAACCAGCCACCCGAACCGGACACCCGAAGGAGGAGCCAGTGCCCACCGAGCAGCGGATCATCTCGCAGAAGATCGGCGGCCCGCGGCCGTCGTCGCCGTCCTCGACCATCGGCTCCCGAACGCCGGCCGAGCCGCCGGCCGCCGAGAAGAAGCCGAAGAAGTCCAAGAAGCTCCTGGTCGTCGTGCTGGTCGTGGTGCTGCTGCGCGGCGGCGGCGCGGGGTACTGGTTCAGCCAGGGCCGTAGATCGAGCGCGTCGAGCAGCGGATCGAGATCGGCCTGTGCGCCTCGGCCGAACTGCAGATTGCGCGCAATCGTC
>NCKG01000288.1:0-2340 GCA_002279095.1 Cellulomonas sp. 14-74-6 | reverse complement strand
GCGCCCGACGCGTGCACCCTCCCCTGGGCGACGGCGTCCGTCCACGTCAGCGCACCCGTCGCGAGGCGGAGCCACGTGTCGGGGTCGGTCTCGACGACGGGCGCCTCCACCTGGGAGAACGCGCAGCCCACGCTGGGCGCCACCGCCGGCGGGACCGTCGCCCTCGGCCACAACGGCAACCTGACCAACACCGCCGAGCTGATCGAGCTGGTCGCCGAGCGGTACGGCAGCAAGCGCCGTGGCGAGCTCGCCCGCGGCAACACCACCGACACCGCCCTGGTGACGGCCCTGCTGGCCGGCGACCCGGACCACACCCTCGAGGCGACGGCGCTCGAGGTGCTGCCCCGCCTCCGGGGCGCGTTCAGCCTCGTCTTCATGGACGAGACCACCCTCTACGCCGCGCGTGACCCGCAGGGCGTCCGGCCGCTGATGCTCGGCCGCCTCGAGCGCGGCTGGGTGGTCGCCTCGGAGACGCCGGCGCTGGACATCGTCGGTGCGTCCTACGTCCGCGAGGTCGAGCCGGGCGAGTTCCTGGCGATCGACGCCGACGGGCTGCGCAGCAGCCGGTTCGCGACGCCGGACCGTGCCGGCTGCATCTTCGAGTACGTCTACCTCGCCCGTCCGGACACGACCATCGCCGGCCGTTCGGTGCACGCCTCGCGCGTGGACATGGGCCGGCGGCTCGCGGTCGAGCACCCGGTCGAGGCGGACCTCGTCATCCCGGTGCCGGAGTCCGGCACCCCCGCCGCGGTCGGCTACGCGCAGCAGTCCGGCATCCCGTTCGGTCAGGGGCTGACCAAGAACGCCTACGTCGGCCGCACGTTCATCCAGCCGTCGCAGACGCTGCGCCAGCTCGGCATCCGGCTCAAGCTCAACCCGCTGCGCGAGGTGATCCGCGGCAAGCGGCTGGTGGTCGTCGACGACTCGATCGTCCGCGGCAACACCCAGCGCGCCCTGATCCGCATGCTCCGGGAGGCCGGTGCCGCCGAGGTGCACGTGCGGATCAGCTCCCCGCCGGTGAAGTGGCCGTGCTTCTACGGCATCGACTTCGCCTCGCGCGCCGAGCTGATCGCCAACGGGCTGGCCGTCGAGGAGATCGCCGCGTCGCTGGGCGCCGACTCCCTCGGCTATATCTCCATCGAGGGTCTCGTCGAGGCGACCGAGCAGCCGGTCGGCCAGCTGTGCACCGCCTGCTTCACCGGGAAGTACCCGATCCCGCTGCCGCCGGACGACCGGCTGGCGAAGAACCTGGTCGACCAGCAGCAGCTGCCCCTCGGCTCGCCCGAGGACGGGCTGGTCACCCTCATCCCCAGTGCCGGCGCGGCCGGTGCGCTGGAGCACCCGTGACCGGGCACAAGGTCACCTACGCGGAGGCCGGCGTCGACGTGCACGCCGGCGACAAGGCCGTCGAGCTGATGCGCGAGGCGGTGCGCGCCACGCAGGGCGCCGAGGTGGTCGGCGGGGTCGGTGGCTTCGCCGGCCTGTTCGACGCGTCCGCGCTGCTCGGCTACCGGCGCCCGCTGCTGGCGACGTCGACCGACGGCGTGGGCACCAAGGTGGCCGTCGCCCAGGCCCTCGACCGGCACGACACCATCGGCTTCGACCTGGTCGGCATGGTGGTCGACGACATCGCCGTGGTCGGCGCCAAGCCCCTGTTCATGACCGACTACATCGCCTGCGGCAAGGTGGTCCCGGAGCGGATCGCCGACATCGTCCGCGGCATCGCGGCCGCCTGCCAGGTGGCCGGCACGGCACTGGTCGGTGGCGAGACGGCCGAGCACCCGGGCCTGCTGGCGCCCGACGAGTACGACGTGGCCGGCGCCGCGACCGGTGTGGTCGAGGCGGACGGCCTGCTGGGTCCGCACCGGGTCGAGTCCGGCGACGTGCTGATCGCCCTCGGGTCCAGCGGGCTGCACTCCAACGGGTACTCGCTGGTGCGCCGGGTCGTCGAGGTGTCCGGGTGGCGGTTCGACCGGTACGTCGACGAGCTGGGCCGCACCATCGGTGAGGAGCTCCTCGAGCCGACCCGCGTCTACGCCGCCGACTGCCTGGCGCTGACGGAGCGTGCCGCGGGCGGGATGCACGCGTTCAGCCACGTCACCGGCGGAGGTCTCGCCGCCAACCTGGCCCGGGTGCTGCCCACCGGCTCCGTGGCGGAGGTGTCCCGCGCCGGCTGGCAGCTGCCGCCGGTGTTCTCCCTGGTGCAGCGCCTCGGCGGGGTGCCGTGGAACGACCTCGAGTCCACCCTGAACCTGGGGGTCGGCATGGTTGCCGTCGTCGCCCCTGACGCCGCTGCCGGTGTGCTGCAGCACGCCGGTGAGCTCGGGCTGCCCGCGTGGG
>NCKG01000287.1:0-2352 GCA_002279095.1 Cellulomonas sp. 14-74-6 | reverse complement strand
GGACGGCCTGCTGTTCCGGCGTGCCGCGCGGGTGATCCTGCTCGACGACCAGGACCGCGTGCTGCTGATGCGGGGCCACGACCTCGACCAGCCGGACCGCAGCTGGTGGTTCACCATCGGTGGGGGCATCGCCGAGGGCGAGGCGTCGCGGCAGGCCGCCGTGCGCGAGCTCGAGGAGGAGACCGGCATCCGTCTGGACGCGGAGCAGCTGGTCGGGCCGGTGTACACGAGGTCGGCGATCTTCGACTTCTACGCGCAGCACTGCCGGCAGGACGAGGACCTGTACCTGGCCCGGATCGCCTCCAGCGGTCTGGGCGAGCTCAGTCGCGACGGCTGGACGCACGTGGAGCTCGACGTCCTCGACGAGGTGCGGTGGTGGGAGCTGGACGAGCTCCGGGCCGTCGAGATCGAGGTGTTCCCGGCCGGGCTGGTGGACCTCGTCGACGCGCTGCTACCCGGTTGGGACGGCATGACCCGGCACCTGGGTCTCGCACGAGAGGTGTGACCGGCCAGGCCGCCCGACGGCGGGGCCGGTGCCGTCGGGCGTGACCTGCGCCCGCAGTCCTCAGGTGACCTGGGCCCGCAGTCCGTACGCCGGGTCGCGGTGCTCTCCGGCGTCGAGCACCGCGCGCAGCGCCCGTGCGGCCGTCAGCATGTCGACGTGCGTCAGGTACGGCGCCGCGACGCCGAGCCGGACCACGTCCGGCGTGCGGAAGTCGCCGAGCACGCCCCGGGCGGCGAGCGCCCGCACCACGCCGTAGGCCTCCGGGTGCCGGACGGACAGCTGTGAGCCGCGTCGCTGGTCCTCGGCGGGAGTGACGACGTCCAGGGCGGGCACCAGCTTCTCGATCGCCGCCCTCAGGTACCGGGTCAACGCGAGGGAACGGCTCCGGAGCGCGCCGAGGTCGACGCCCTCGAACGCTCCGAGCGCGGCCTCGAGCGCCACCATCGAGAGCACGGGCGGCGTCCCGACCCGGAACCGGCCGATGCCGGGCGCCGGTTCGTAGGCGGGCTCCATGGCGAACGGCCGCACGTGGCCGTGCCAGCCGGGCACCACGTTGGCCGCCTCGACGAGGTGCCGTCGGGCCACGTAGAGGTAGGCGGGCGACCCCGGACCGCCGTTGAGGAACTTGTAGGTGCAGCCGACGGCGAGGTCGACCTGGTGCACGTCGAGCCCCACCTCGACGGCCCCGGCCGAGTGGCACAGGTCCCACACCGCGAGGGCACCGGCCTCGTGCGCGGCGGCGGTGATGCCCGCGAGGTCCCACAGCCGACCCGTCCGGTAGTCCACCTGCGAGTACGCGACCGCGCCGACCGGCCGTCCCTCCGCCGCGAGCCGGGCCAGGGCGGTCTCCGCCTCGTCGGGCGGGGCGATGACCACCGTCCACCCCAGCTGCTCGGCCACCCCGGCGGCCACGTACAGGTCGGTGGGGAACGACCCCGGGTCGGTCAGCAGCACCGGGCGGTCGCGACGCAGCCGCGCGGCGGCGTGCAGCGCCTGGTGCAGCCGCACGGTCGTCGAGTCGCCGACCACCACCTGACCCGGCGCCGCCCCGACAAGCGCAGCGATCGCGTCGCCGACCCGCTGCGGTGCGTCCCACCAGGCGTGGTCGTTCCACGAGGCGACCAGGTCGGTGCCCCACTGCACACGCACCGCGTCCTCCACCGCAGACGCGACTCCCCGCGGCAGGGCGCCGAGCGAGTTGCCGTCGAGGTAGACGAGGCCGGGCGGCAGCTCGAAGCGGTCGCGCAGGTCCGTGCCGGCGTGGCGCCGGTCGAGCTCGCGCGCTCGCATCTCGAGCCGGTCGGGTGCCTCGTCCTCGGTCGGTGCCACGGGCGCCAGCCTGCCAGCCCGCGAGACCGACCTAGGATCGCTCCCCGTGACCACGACCGTCGGAGTGCTCGCCCTGCAGGGAGACGTGCGCGAGCACGTCGCAGCCCTCACCGCCGTCGGGGCGCGGGGCGTGCCGGTGCGACGGACGACGGAGCTCGACGCGGTGGACGCCCTGGTGCTGCCGGGGGGCGAGTCCACCACCATCGACAAGCTGCTGCGAGCGTTCGACCTGTTCGGGCCCCTCCAGCAGCGGCTGCGCCACGGGATGCCCGCCTACGGGTCGTGCGCCGGCATGATCCTGCTGGCCGACCGCGTGCTCGACGGCACCGCAGACCAGCAGACCCTCGGTGGCCTGGACGTCACCGTGCGCCGCAACGCCTTCGGCAGGCAGGTGGACTCCTTCGAGAGCGACCTGTCGATCGACGGCATCGAGGGCGAACCGGTGCACGCCGTGTTCATCAGAGCCCCGTGGGTCGAGGAGGTCGGTCCCGCCGCCCGGGTCCTCGGGCGGGTCGAAG
>NCKG01000286.1:0-2386 GCA_002279095.1 Cellulomonas sp. 14-74-6 | reverse complement strand
GCTTCATCCCCGGTATCCGAGCCGGCCGTCCGACGGCCGAGTACCTGGACTACGTCATCACCCGGATCACCGCCCCCGGCTCGATCTACCTCGCGTTCGTCGCGCTGGTTCCGACCATCGCGTTCGCGCTGATGAAGGTGGGCGGCAGCATCCCGTTCGGCGGCTCGTCGATCCTGATCATCGTGGGCGTCGGCCTGGAGACGGTGAAGCAGATCGAGTCCCAGCTGCAGCAGCGGCACTACGAAGGGTTCCTGCGGTGAGCGTCCGCCTGGTCCTGTTCGGTCCTCCCGGCGCCGGCAAGGGCACCCAGGCCGCACGCATCTGCGACAAGCTCGGCGTCCCCGCGATCTCCACTGGCGACATCTTCCGCAGCAACATCAAGGGCGGGACCGAGCTCGGGCGACGCGTCGTGGAGTACACCTCCGTGGGCGCACTGGTCCCGGACGAGCTGACCGACGAGCTGGTTCGTGCCCGCCTTGCGGAGGCCGACGCGGCCGAGGGCTTCCTGCTCGACGGCTACCCGCGGAACCTCGCCCAGGTGGACGCGCTCGACGCGATCCTCGCCGACGCCGGCCGGGCGCTCGACGTGGTCGTGGAGATCACCGCCGATGCCGAGGTCGTCGTGGAGCGCCTGCTGAAGCGCGCCCAGATCGAGGGTCGGGTGGACGACACGGAAGACGTGATCCGGCACAGGCTCGACGTCTACGCTGACCAGACCGCGCCGCTGTCGGGCGTCTACGCCGAGCGTGGGCTGCTGGTGCGGGTCGATGGGCTCGGTGAGATCGACGAGGTGACCGACCGCCTTCTCGCGGCGATCGAGCCCGCGCTGCGTCACTGACCGGCGTGGCCGGTCGGGAGCGGATCGAGCTGAAGTCGCTCGACGAGGTGCGCGCCATGCGGCGCGCAGGGCTCGTGGTCGCCGCGGCGCTGGCGGAGGTGCGGGCCGCGCTCGTACCCGGTGCGACGACCAGCCAGCTGGACGCCGTGGCGGCCCGGGTGATCGCCTCGTCGGGTGCCACGCCGTCATTCCTCGGGTACGAGGGGTTCCCGGCGACGATCTGCGTCTCGGTGAACGACGAGGTGGTTCACGGCATCCCGGGGGAGCGGGTGGTCCGCTCGGGCGACCTCGTGTCCGTCGACTGCGGCGCGATCGTGGACGGATGGCACGGGGACAGCGCCTTCAGCACGGTCGTGGGCGAGGGCGATCCTGGCGACGAGGCGCTGGTCGCGACGACCGAGGCGGCGATGTGGGCCGGGATCGCCGCTCTCGCCGGCGGGGACCGCATCGGTGTGGTCGGGGAAGCCGTGGAAGACCTCGTCGACTCGGCTCCGGTGCGCTACGCGATCGTGCAGGACTACGTCGGGCACGGCATCGGGACCTCGATGCACCAGCCACCCGATGTGCCGAACTATCGGTTGCGACCGAGGGGGCACCGGGTGACGCCCGGCATGGTGCTGGCCGTCGAGCCGATGCTGACGCGCGGTTCGGGTGACACGCACGAGCTCGCCGACGGGTGGACGGTGGTGACGGACGACGGGTCCCGGGCGGCGCACTGGGAGCACACCGTCGCGGTGCTCGAGGATGCGCTCTGGGTGCTCACGGCCGAGGACGGTGGGGCGGCTCGTCTCGGTGGGCGGGGCGTGCGGACGGCGACGCCGGTCTGAGAGGCCGAGCTGGATCACCTGATCGGGTGGCATTCCTGTTGATGCAGGTCAGGGCTGTGGATTGCCCACATCGGTCCGTTATGTCCGATATGGTCGCTCGCGCGGGAAAGATCCCGCCACGGGCCAGGGGGCGCGAGCGCGTGCGTCACGCACGCAGCGGCACTGGTGCTCGCGTTCCCTGGCAGGTGCCTCAGCGCTGACGCCTGCCCGCATCGATGGGTGGACCATGCTGCGCAGTTCTCGTCATGGAAGCTCCGTCCCCCGCCGTGGCCTCAGGGCTGCAGCGGCCGTGCTCACCGGGACGGTGATGATGATCGGCCTCGCCACGGGTGCGTCGGCCGCGGCCAGCTCTGTGGACGCGGGCGGTGGTGGTCAGGACGAGGCCCAGCGGATCCCTGCGCGTCCGTTCCCCCCGCGCGGTGGCACGCATGCCGCACCCGCGACCGCGACCGGCGCGTACGTGTACCGCAAGCGCGACGCCAGCCGGCCCGCGTCGTGGAACAACTCGACCCAGCAGTACCTGGTGGCGACCTGGTCGGGTGCCGAGTACCGCCCGGTGGCTCTCGACCAGGTTCGGACCGCGCTGGCCGCGGTGGGTGTCGAGCTGTGCGGCGCCGGCTGGGCGGTTCAGGAGGACCAGGCGTACGGCACGGAGTCGCTGTTCACCGACACCCCTGCGCCGAGCTACCCGAAGATGACCATCGGTTGGCCACCGATC
This sequence comes from Cellulomonas sp. 14-74-6, assembly GCA_002279095.1. Taxonomy (GTDB): domain Bacteria; phylum Actinomycetota; class Actinomycetes; order Actinomycetales; family Cellulomonadaceae; genus Cellulomonas. The sequence continues at coordinate 3 of NCKG01000286.1, read as the reverse complement.
TTC
>NCKG01000285.1:0-2406 GCA_002279095.1 Cellulomonas sp. 14-74-6 | reverse complement strand
GACTGGAAGCCTGGGACGGCGTTCAGGGCGTTGATCCACGCAGCGGTGTTCGGAACTCCGAGGGACCGGGCCGTGAAGGCGATCGAACCGACGCCTGTCGCCTCCAGGGCGCCCGTGCTAGGTACGGCGGCTCCGACCGTTCCGCGGGACGGGCTCGCGCCGGTCGCGGTGAACTGCTCGATGCTCACACCATCCGGCAGCACCGCCGCGATCGCGTCGATGTAGCTCTTCCACTGCACGTCCGTGGACATGCCGAGGCGCCGAGCGGTGGTGGCGGCATCGAGCGCGCCCAGCACCTGAGGAACCTCCTTGTACTTGGTCTGCTCGCTCTGCAGCCGGGTCGTCACGGCCTCCGCCTTGCCCAGTTCAGCGTTGGCCAGCCCTCTGGCGGCGAGCGCGAACCCGTACGCGACGACACAGACGATCAGCACCAGGATCAGGGAGACGGCCAGCCAACGCTTCGTCTGGCGCAGCCCGCGCGCGGCGCGGACCTCCGGCGGCAGCAGGTTGACCTGAGGCAGGATCCGCGAGGTCGGGGCTGCGGCCTTGGCGCCCCCCGAAGGGCGCTGGGTGAGGACGCTCATGCCGCGACTCCGTAGGCGAGACCGACCGACATGGCCACCAGGGACTCCTGACCGGCGAGGAGCGGGCGTGCGACGTGCTTGCCCATGTGGAGCCCGCCGAGGGGATCGCCGAGGTTCACCGGCAGGCGTGTCGCGCTGGAGATGTACTGCCCGAGCCCGGGGAGCTGCGCGCCGCCGCCGGTCAGCACCGCTACGTCGATTCCGGCGCGCTGGTTGGTCCCGGAGTAGTAGACGAACGTGTTGCGGATGGACTCGACGAGTGCCCGTACCACGGTGGTGACCGCCTCGGCGGCCGGTGCCCTCGACGGGTCGACGGCGTAGCCGATGCCCACTTCGCGCTTGACGGCCTCGGCTTCGCCGGCCGTCACGCCGAGCGCGGAGGCGACGGCGCTCGTCACGTTGTGCCCGCCGGCGGCGATGGAACGGACCAGCCGCGGTACGCCCTGCGCTGCCACCACGACCGTGGTGATCGACGCCCCGATGTCCACGAAGGCCGCCGTTAGGCCCGCGAGCTCGCCGCGCGAAAGGGCACGGACCAGCGCGAACGCGTTCAGGTCCACCATCCGCGGGCTGAGGCCTGCACCCTCCACGGCGAGCACGTTCGCCGTGACGGTGTCTCGCTGCGCGGCCACGAGCATGCCGCGCACCATCCGACCCTGCGGCCCGTCGAAGTCCCCCGTGGGGAAGTAGTCGAGCAAGGCCTCGTCCGTCGACATCGGAAGGAGGTCGTTCACCTGGAACGGCAGGGATGCGCGAAGCTGAGGAAGCGGCATCCACGGCAGCTCGAGGTCTCGCACCAGGACCCGCTGGTTGCCCACGCCGATGACCACGTCCTTGGACTCGAAGCGCGCTTCGGACCAGATCTGTCGGAGCGCACCGGACACCGTCTCGGGGTGAGCCACCTCGCCGTCACGCACCGCGCCGAGCGGCAGCGGCGCCTGGCCGAAGCGCAGCAGCGTCGGTGCGGCCGTCCCCGCGGGCCCCTTGCTCCCGAACTCCAGCTCGGCGGCGCGGACGCCGGACGAGCCGATGTCGAGGCCGATGACACGGGTACTGGCCACGGGAGTCCTTCCAGGTTCACGGACGTTCTCCGCACCTATCGGGCTGTCGGGGCCAGGACTTGAGGGCTGCGAGCCACTCCTTGGCTCAGAGCAGGCGCAGGTACCAGCCCGCGACGGACGCACCCGCCACCAAGCCGACGGCCGCGCCGGCGATCATCCACGGACCGAACGGGATGCTGGTACCGCGGTTCGCCCGGCCCAGCACCAGCAGACCGATCGAGAACGCACCGCCGAGCAGGAAGGCGGCGAACCAGCCGACCACCAGGCTCGCCCAGCTGAACCAGCCGAGGTACAGACCAAGGAGCGCGGCGAGCTTGACGTCACCGAAGCCCATCCCCCGCGGGTGGACGAACTTGACCACGAAGTACATCGCGAACATCGCGGCGCCGCCGACCACAGCCCGCACGAGGGCTCCCCATTGGGTCGGACCGCCGGGGTTGAACGACGCCAGCGCCAGGAGGACGACCCCGACGCCGATGGACGGGAGCACGATCGCGTCGGGCAGTCGGTGGGTGTCGAGGTCGATGAGGCTCAGCGCGAGCCCGACGGCGGCGAGGTACAGCACCGCCGGCAAGGCCCAGCTGAGTCCGTACCACCAAGCAGCCCCGGCGAAGAGGACTGCCGTGCCAAGCTCGACGAGCGGGTACCGGCGGCTGATCGGCGCGCTGCAATCGCGGCACCGGCCACCTAGGAGCAGCCACGAGACGACGGGCACGTTGTCGCGCCGCCGGATCCGGGCGCCGCATGCAGGGCACGCACTC
>NCKG01000284.1:0-2406 GCA_002279095.1 Cellulomonas sp. 14-74-6 | reverse complement strand
GACCGCCAGCCTCGAAGGGGCTCCGCCGTTCCTGGCGGAGCCACACGGGTGGGGAATTTCAGTGAGCAGGTCTGGGGAGATTCACGAGAGCGCCGTCACCGGTCCCAGGTGTCGGTGGCCGAGGTCTCCAGCCGGGTCGTGGCCAGGATCTGGCTGAGCACCTCCTGCGGGCTGGGCAGCTGCTCCCCCGGCAGGCACTCGGTCCCCGGCGTCGTCGTGGCCAGGTAGAGGTGGTTGGCATGCCGGCCGCGGCTCATCGCCACGTACAGGTCTTCGCGGGCGGTCCCGGGTGCGACGAGGTTGTGCGTGAGGTCGACGGTGAGGCCCTGGGAGCGGGCGGTGGTGGTGGCGTAGCCGAGCTCGACGTGTGCGGCCACGTAGGCGGCTGGGAGACGGGTGGCGGCGCCGTCGGCGTCGGTGACATGCAGAGACCCGTCGGGATGGGTGGCGGTGACGTGCCAGAGGGTGCCGTTCCGGACCCACCGGTCACGCCCGTAGGTCAGGTGCCGGTCGTTGCGGCGGGTGACAACCCGGTCCCCCACCCCCGCGGGCAGTCCGTCGGCGAGTGTCACCGAGATGTCACCGACAAGTCCCTCCGCACGAAGACGGGCGTGGATCCGTGCGTTCAGCTCGACGGCGGTGGATGTGTCGACGGTTTGGGCGATGACCTGCTGGCCGCTGGTGAGAGCGGTGGCGGTGGCGTCGGCGACGCGGTCAAGCAGGTTGTCGTGGGTACCGACCTGGATCCGCTTGCGCCGGGCGTAGTCGTCGATCGCGGTGGTCGACCCGTGCCGCAGGGCCAGGACGGCGCGGGCTTCCCAGGGGTGGGCGAACCGGCGCAGGGAGGCGAGCTGGGCGGTGGGGCCGCGGTTGGCGAGCATCGCAAACGCCCCGCCCGCGTCGATCGCCCCGCGCTGCATCGGATCGCCGACGAGCAGGATCTTCGCCCCGGCGGCGGCGGCTTGGCCGGCCAGGTGGGCCAACGTGCGGGTGTCGGCCAAGGAGGCCTCGTCGACGATGAGCAGGTCGTTGCGGTGCAGCCGCCAGCGCTCCTGCTCCCCGGCCAGCTGGTCGACCCGGGCCCGAACGGTGAGCGGCGCTTCCCCGGCGTATCCGGGGGTGCGCAGGGCGTGGGCGCGGGCGACCGCGCCGGGACCGACGGACTCGTGCAACCACTTGGCCGTCGTTTCGGTGCGGACCCCGATCGCCGTGCCCAGCACGTCCGCCGCAGTCGCTGACGGCGCCAGCGCGATCACCTGTCCGAGCCGGTGCTCCGGCCAGATCGCCGCCAAGGTGGCCAAGGTGGTGGTCTTGCCCGACCCCGCCGGGCCGACCAGGACGTCCAGACCGGCCAGCGACTCGGCCACTGCCGTCACCGCGCCGGCCTGATCCGCACCCAGCCCGGCGACGGACGCGGAAACTCGCGGGTCCAGCGGGACGCGCAGGCGCCGGCTGCCGGTCGGGGTGGCGGCGTCCAGCAGGAGCCGCTCGGCTCCGAGCAGCTCGGCCGTTGTGTACTTCTCCTCGCCCCGCCGCACCGGCCGATCCGGGACCGGCACATCCAGGCGGATGCACCCCTCGACCGCCTGCGCCAGCAGCTGGTCGGTGAGGGTGAACCGGTCGGTCGCCGATGCCATCGGCAGGTGTTGCGACGTGCGCAGAACACTGGCGGCCAGGTTCCAGGTGGACCAGACGGAGCGTCGCGTCGAGGCATCCACGATCGCGGCGGCAACCAGCTCCGAGCGCACCTGCACGCCGACGTCGTGTGCGTGCAGCGGCCGGCCATACGCCCCGGCCAGCGCTGCCGCGGCAAGGTCCACCGGATCGAGTCCGGTCAGCCCGCGGGCCCGGTTGGCCCACTCTGCCAACAGGTCGCGCAGTGAGCGGACGGTCTTGGCCGGCCGGGTCGCTCGGGTGAGCCGCTCCCGCGCTTGCGTCGTCTCGACCCGCGACGGCGCCCGCCCTGCGCCCGATCGGAACGAGGCCGCCCACGACGCCTGCGCGGCCGCGATCGCCCGGGAGCGGGTCGAGAACGCGGCCAGCAGAGCATCGGGGAGCCCGTCCAGTTCGAGAGCGAGGTTGCGGGACTCCCCGCGGTCTCGCCAGGACCACGAGACCGGCAGCCGGCGGGCCACCTCGTCGGTGAGCAACGCGTCATACAGCTCCGACACCGCGACCGCCGCCTGGTGAACCGTCGCACCGTCGATCGAGCGCCACACCCCGTCCACGCCCCGCGCCCGGTTGGCCACGACGACGTGGGTGTGCAGGTTCGGATCCCCGGCCCGGGAGTCCCAGTGGTCGAACGCTGCACCGATCAACCCGCCGGTCCTCAGCTGGCGAAGACCCCCGTGCCCGACTCTCGTCCGCAGCACGGACGTCTCGACGAAGACCAACGCCTGCCCCACC
>NCKG01000020.1:0-14527 GCA_002279095.1 Cellulomonas sp. 14-74-6 | reverse complement strand
ACGAGCACGGCGAGGCCGGCGGCGAAGACCGCGGCCGCAACCGCGAGCACCCAGCCGGGGGCGTCGGGCCAGGCGAGCACCAGGACGACGAAGAGCACCGGTACGCCGATCGTGGCCGTCCACGCCAGGGTGAGCAGCGGGTCCCCACCCAGCACGGGTCCCGGGTCCGGCGGGACGAAGTGCTCGGCGGCGTCGACCGCCGCCTCGGCCGCCTCCTGCTGGGCTGTGCCGTCCCAGTCCCGCCCTGCCAGCTCCGCGGGCCCGAGCGGGTCGTGACCGTCGGTCGCGCGCTGCTCCTGCGCCGCACCGGTCTCGCGGGATTCCGCACCCAGCGGGTCCCCGGGCAGGTCGTTGGGTGCGGCCGGCGCGTCGAGGTCGGCCAGCTCCGCGACGATCTGCGCCCAGCGTGCGTCGACGGCGGCCTGGTCCGGCTCGCCGGCGTCGGCGTCGTCGTCGGGACGCTGCGGCATGGATGCACTCTAGAGTCGGACCCAGCAGTCGGCGTGGTGCCCCAGGGCATCGCGACAGGGACGTCGAGCTGCGCCGCTGCCCGGTCGAGGAGTTGAGCGTTGTTCTACTGGTTGATGAAGCGGGTCTTCGTCGGACCTCTGCTACGCCTGGTGTACCGGCCGTGGGTCCGTGGCGTGGAGAACGTGCCGACGGATGGTCCCGCCATCCTGGCGAGCAACCACCTGGCCGTCATCGACTCGTTCTTCCTGCCGCTCGTCCTGTCGCGCGAGATCGTCTTCATCGGCAAGCAGGAGTACTTCACGGGTCGCGGCGTGAAGGGACGGCTGACCGCAGGCTTCATGCGCGGCGTCGGGACCATCCCGGTGGACCGGGGGGGCGGCAAGGCGGGGGAGGCGGCGCTGCGCACGGGGCTGCGCCGGCTGGGCGAAGGCGGGCTCTTCGGCATCTATCCCGAGGGCACGCGGAGCCCCGACGGCCGGCTCTACCGCGGGAAGACGGGTGTGGCCCGGCTGGCGCTGGAGTCCGGCGCTCCGGTGATCCCGGTTGCGATGGTCGGCACCAACATCGCCCAGCCGATCGGTCGCACCATCCCCAAGGTGATGCGGATCGGCATCGTGATCGGGGAGCCGCTCGACTTCAGCCGCTACCAGGGCATGGAGAACGACCGCTTCATCCTGCGCTCGGTGACCGACGAGATCATGTACGCCCTGATGAGCATCTCGGGCCAGGAGTACGTGGACGTCTACGCGGCGACCCAGAAGGCGCGGATCGCCACCGGCCACCCGGCGGTGACAGGGGACGCGACGGACCACCTGCCGGCCGCCCCCGGCGGGCGTCCGGTGCCCGACGTCCAGGTACCGGTCGAGCCGCCGACCGCGGAGCCCGGTCAGTAGGATGGCCGGCGCGCCTGGCGCGTCCCCGTGCAGCCTGCTGCTGCAGACCCGTGCTCGATCGAGAGGTGTTCCCCCATGTCGGTCCGTCGCGTCGCCCTCCTCACCGCAGGCGGCTTCGCCCCGTGCCTGTCCTCGGCCGTCGGCGGGCTGATCGAGCGCTACACGGAGATCGCCCCGGAGATCGAGATCATCGCGTACCAGCACGGCTACTACGGCCTGCTGCGCGGGGAGAAGATCGTGGTGGACGAGGAGGGCCGCAAGAAGGCCGGCATCCTGCACCGCTTCGGCGGCTCGCCCATCGGGAACTCGCGGGTGAAGCTGACCAACGCCAAGGACTGCGTCAAGCGCGGCCTGGTCAAGGAGGGTGAGAACCCGCTGCACGTGGCGGCCGAGCAGCTCAAGGCCGACGGGGTCGACGTGCTGCACACCATCGGCGGCGACGACACGAACACGACGGCCGCGGACCTGGCCGCCTACCTCGCCGAGAACGACTACCCGCTGACGGTCGTGGGGCTGCCCAAGACGATCGACAACGACGTCGTGCCGATCCGCCAGTCCCTGGGCGCCTGGACCGCCGCCGAGGAGGCGGCCGGCTTCGCGGCGAACATCATCGGCGAGCACCGCTCCGGTCCGCGGATGCTGATCGTGCACGAGGTGATGGGCCGTCACTGCGGGTGGCTGACCGCCGCCGCCGCGTCCGAGTACCGCAAGTGGCTGGACCTGCAGGAGTGGGTGCCGAGCCTGGGCCTGACGCGCGAGCGCTGGGACATCCACGCCGTCTTCCTGCCCGAGCTGGCCCTCGACATCGACGCCGAGGCCGCGCGCCTCAAGGCGATCATGGACACCCAGGGGAACGTCAACATCTTCCTGTCCGAGGGCGCCGGGATGAACGAGATCGTCGCCCAGAAGGAGGCCGCGGGCGAAGAGGTCGCGCGGGACGCCTTCGGTCACGTCAAGCTCGACACGATCAACCCGGGCCAGTGGTTCGCCAAGCAGTTCGCCGCCAAGCTCGGCGCCGAGAAGGTCATGGTCCAGAAGTCGGGGTACTACTCGCGCGCCGCGGCCGCCAACGCCGAGGACCTGCGCCTCATCAAGTCGATGACGGACCTCGCGGTCGAGTGCGCCCTGCGCGGCGAGGCGGGCGTGATCGGTCACGACGAGGAGAACGGCGACCGTCTGCGCGCCATCGAGTTCCCGCGGATCGCCGGCGGCAAGGCGTTCGACGTCACGCAGCCCTGGTTCGGCCGGCTGCTGGCGGACATCGGCCAGCCGCTGGTCGCAGCAGGTTCCCACGCATGAGCGTGGAGCCGGACCCCGGGGTTCTGGAGGGTCTGGACGCCTGGGAGGGCCTCTCGGCTGAGCAGCAGCCCTCGTGGCCGGACGACACGCGGCTGAGGGAGGTGCGCGAGAAGCTCGCGACCCTGCCGCCGCTCGTCTTCGCGGGCGAGGCCGATGCGCTGCGGGCCAAGCTCGCCGCTGCGGGCCGTGGCGAGGCGTTCCTGCTCCAGGGTGGGGACTGCGCCGAGATCTTCGCCGAGGCGACCGCGGACCGCATCCGCCACAAGATCATGACGGTCCTCCAGATGGCCGTCGTCCTGACGTACGGCGCCAGCCTGCCCGTCATCAAGATGGGCCGGATGGCGGGCCAGTACGCCAAGCCGCGCAGCGCCGACACCGAGACGCGCGACGGCGTCACGCTGCCGGCGTTCCGTGGGGACATCGTCAACGGCTACGCGTTCACGCCAGCCGACCGCACCCCGGACCCGGACCGTCTGCTCGAGGCGTACCACACGTCGGCGTCCACCCTGAACCTCATCAGGGCGTTCACCACCGGTGGCTTCGCCTCGCTCCTGCGTGTGCACGAGTGGAACCGCGGCTTCACCGCCAACCCGGCGTACTCGCGCTACGAGGAGATCGCGGCGGAGATCGACCGGGCGATCCGGTTCATGGCTGCCTGCGGTGCTGACTTCGACGCCCTGCGGGCCGTCGACTTCTACGCCAGCCACGAAGGTCTGCTGCTGGACTACGAGCGGCCCCTGACGCGGATCGACTCCCGCACCGGCTTGCCGTACGACTGCTCGGGCCACTTCCTGTGGATCGGGGAGCGCACCCGCAAGCTGGACGGTGCGCACATCGACTACTTCTCCCGGGTGCAGAACCCGCTCGGCGTCAAGCTCGGCCCGACGACCACCGGTGACGAGGCACTGGCGCTGATGGACCGGCTGAACCCGAACGGCGAGCCGGGCCGTCTGACCTTCATCACGCGGATGGGTGCGGGCCTGATCCGCGACCGGCTGCCCGCCCTGGTGGAGAAGGTCACGGCCGACGGTCGGCCGATCACCTGGGTCTGCGACCCGATGCACGGCAACGGCATCGTCTCCTCGTCCGGTTACAAGACGAGGCGGTTCGCGGACGTGATCGACGAGGTGGCCGGCTTCTTCGAGGTGCACCGGGCCCTCGGGACGGTCCCCGGAGGGCTGCACATCGAGCTGACCGGTGACGACGTCACCGAGGTGCTCGGCGGCACCGAGGAGATCGACGAGGAGGGGTTGTCGCGGCGCTACGAGACCCGCGTCGACCCTCGGCTGAACCACCAGCAGTCGCTCGAGCTGGCCTTCCAGGTGGTGGAGCTGCTCCGCCGCTCGTGAGCGTGCCGTTCGTACGACGAGGCCCCGTTCCCCCGGTGGGGGATCGGGGCCTCGTGACGATGGGGATCCGTCGTCTGGAAACGCGCTCTCCGTTCGGCGGCGGGTCGGTCAGACCACGGAGAGCGTGACCGTCGAGCCACGCGGGGCGGTCTTCCCGTTGCCGCTGGCCGGTGTCTGGTCGTAGACGGTGTTCAACGGGTGCGCGCCGAGCGGATAGGTGACCGCCACGGTGAACCCTGCGTCTTGCAGGGTCTTTGTCGCCTTGTCGGCCTTCATCTGGATCACGTTGGGGACCGGGAGCATCTCCTGGCCCTTGCTGACGGTGACCTGGACCGTGTCCCCGCGGTGTGCGGTGCTGCCCGCCTTCGGCGACTGGTCCATCACGCTGCCGGCCGGCACGGTGTCGCTGAACGCCTCGCTGGCGGCCAGCTTCAGGCCGTCGGCGGCGAGCTGCGCGGTGGCTTGCTCCAGGGTCGCGCCGACGACGGTGGTCACCGTCACCGGTGCCGGCCCTTTGGACAGGGACAGGGTCACCGTGGTGCCGCGCTTCACCTGGGCCTTCTTGTCCGCGGCGGCACCGTCCGGCAGCGTCGCGGACAGCACCGACCCGACCGCAGCGGTGTCGTGCCACTGCTCCGATCCGTAGGCGACCGCGAGGCCCGCCGCCTTCAGGGCCTTCTCGGCATCCGCCTGCATGGCCCCGACGACGCCGTCGGGAATCGTGACCAGGTCGACGCCGCGCGAGACGGTGTAGGTGACGGTGCCGGCCTTGTGCACCGGTCGTCCGACCGCGGGGTTCGCCGCGAAGACCTGGCCGACGGGAGCGACGTCGTCGTAGGCCTCCGTCCGGGCGCCTTGCAGACCGCGGCTGGCGAGGACGGCGAGCACCTGCTGCTCCGACTGGCCGGTGATCGGGGGGACCGTCGTGTAGGCGCCGGGGCCCTGCTCGACGTACCACCAGCCGCCGTACGCGATGCCGCCCACCAGCAGCACCGCGAGGACCAGCGCCGGCCACCGCCGCCACCGGGACCGCCGGGGTGCGGCGACCTCTGCCGCCGAGGTCGTTCCGCCGGACGCTGCGGACGCCGGGCCCGGCGTCGCCGTCCCGAGCCCGATGGGCAGGGCGACTGTGCTCCCGGCGCCGGGGGCCCTGGCCAGGCTCGTCGTGACCTGCTCGTCGCGGCTCGCCGCGACGCCGAGGCGATCGACCTCGTCGTTGCCCACCGCGCCGAGCGCCGGCTCCAGGTCCTCGTCGGAGCCGTCCGGCACGTGCTGCGTCGGGACGGCAGGGAACACCTCTGCGTGCCGGCCCAGCACCGCGGGATCCAGCGCGGCGCGGGTGCGCCGCAGGAGCGCCAGCGCCGCGCCGGCGTCGACCGGACGGTCGGCCGGGTCACGGGCCGTGAGTGCAGCGACCAGCTCGTCGACCTCGCTCGGCAGCCACGGCACCAGGTCGGAGGGCGGCGGCACGTCGCTGTTCACGTGCTGGAACGCCACCTGGATCGGAGTCGCGCCGGTGAAGGGCTGGCGCCCGGTGAGCATCTCGTAGAGCAGGATGCCGGTGGCGTAGACGTCCGTCCGGGCGTCGCTCGCGCCGCGGATGACGAGCTCGGGAGCGAGGTAGGCCACGGTTCCCAGCACCGTCCCCGTGGTGGTGGACGTCACCTCCGTGACCGCGCGGGCCAGACCGAAGTCGGCGAGCTTGACGCGGTCGTCCTCGGCCGCCAGGAGCACGTTCTCCGGCTTGACGTCCCGGTGGACCAGGCCGTTTCGGTGCGCCGCCGTCAGGGCGTCGAGGACCGCCTCGCCGATCCGCAACGCCTCACCGACGGTCAGGGCACCCTGCTCGCCGATCCGGTGACGCAGGTTCACGCCCGTGACGAGCTCCATCGTCAGGTAGCTCGTCTCGCCGTCGACGCCCTGGTCGAAGACGCTGACCAGGCCGGGATGAGCCAGCCGTGCCGCGGTGCGGGCCTCCCGCCGGAACCGGGCGATGAAGTCCGCGCCGGACGCGCCGTCGGCCAGGTGCGGATGCATCACCTTGAGCGCGACGTCGCGGTCGAGGCGGCGGTCGACCGCCACGTAGACCGTCGCCATGCCACCGCGCGCGAGGCGGGAGACCACCTCGTACCGGCCGTCGACCAGGCGGCCGACGAGCGGATCGGTGACGGTGGCTCCCACGGTGGCGAGTCTACGGGCGCGTTCCGCGGCCACGGCGGAGGCGTGCAGCGCGGGCGCAGTCAGCGGAAGCGCGTCATCAGGGTCTGCACGTTCGCCACATAGCGGCGCGTGTCGGGGAACATCCCGCTCTTCTGCACGGACGTGAGCCCCTGGTAGTAGCCGGCGATGGCGCTCGGCAGGTCCGGAGCGGTACGGACGAGCGAGCGCAGGATCAGCACGCCGGCCGTGACGTTGTCCTGGGGGTCCAGCAGGTTGAGGGACCGGCCCGCCATCTGCGACGCCCACTCGCCCGACGACGGGATGACCTGCATGGTGCCGATGGCGTTCGCGGGCGACACGGACGTCTGGTCGAACCCGGACTCCTGGTAGGCCACGGCGAGCGCGAGCGCCGGGTCCACACCGAGGGTGCGCGCGGTGGATGCCACCAGGGCGCGCATCTGGGCGGGCGAGGGCACACCGGTGGCGAGCAGCGCGGCCTTGTTCACGTTCGCCGCGCCGACGACGACGGCCGGGTAGGTGCGCCCGGCGAACGTGTCGCCGACCAGCGGCTTCGCGGTGGCGACTGTGGCGCCCGGCACGTCCAGACCCTGCCCGATGCGGATGAGGCCCCGCGAGTCCAGCCCGTTGGCCGCCGCGACGGCCGCCACCGTGGTGCCGAACCGGGAGGCGATCGCCGACAGGGTGTCGCCGGGCACGACGGTGTAACGGCTGACCGAGGTCGGGGCGCTGACGGCCTTGACGGTCGGGACGGTCGCGACCGTCGCCGAGACCGTCGTCACTGCGGCAGCCGGAGCGCCGGTCGCGGACGGGATGGTCAGGACCTGGCCGATCCGGATGAACGCCCTGCCGTCGAGGTTGTTCGCGGCGACGATGGCTGCCACCGAGCTACCGGTGCGCGCGGCGATGCGGGACACCGTGTCGCCCTTGACCACCGTGTACGTGGCGCGGACCGTGCCGGTGATTGTCGGGGCCGCGGCGCGGGCTGCCGGGGCGGCCGCTGCCGGAGCCGCGGGGCCGGGGATGGTGAGGACCTGCCCGGCCCGGATGCGCGAGGCGTCGGCCAGCGCATTGGCCCGGCTGATCGCCGCCACGCTGACGCCCGCACGCTGCGCGATGTGGCTGACGGTGTCTCCGGTGCGCACCGTGTACTGCGTGTCGGCTTGGGCCGGAGCCGCCACGGCGACCGTGACGGCGGTGAGCGCGAGGGTGGCCCCCGTGCCGGTCGCGGCACGTCGGCGTGCCGTGGCACGCGCTGTTGCTGTGTCGGTCATGGCGAAGGACCCCCGGCGACAAGTGATCGGCGCCCCGTGACGCCTGTGACAGATGTGACAGATGTGCACGCTAGTGGAGGGTGAGCCGCTGTGAAAGGTCGAGGTCCGAAGCGTCCCGGTTCGCGGCGTCCGATGGTCGCGAGGCAGCGCCACGCGCGGCTTGCCACCTCCGCTCTCGTAGGCTGGACCTCGTGACTGACGCGCCTGCTGCGCCCGACGACCTGGTCGACGAGTGGCTGACCCTTCCCGACGTGGCCGACCGGCTGGGGGAGGACGTGGCCAAGGTGCGGCGCCTCGTCCAGGAGCGCCGGCTGATCGCGGTCCGTCGCGGGGAACCGCCCGTCCTCTGCGTCCCGGCACGCTTTCTCGTGCCAGGTCACCTCGCCAACCCGGCCAACCCCGGTGTCCCGGGCGCGGGGTCGGCGTGGACCGTCCTGGCGGCGCTGCATGGCACCTTCACCGTGCTGGCCGACGTCGGTTTCACCGACGAGCAGGCGATCGTCTGGCTGTTCACGCCGACGGACGAGCTGCCCGGCACCCCGATGGATGCGCTGCTCGCGGGACGCAAGACGTTGGTCAGGCGGCTCGCCCAGGCCGAGCTCTGAGCGCGTCCGCCGTGGGCACCGGTGCGGAGCCACGGCGCGCGTTCGGCGTCCTCAGCGCCGGCGGTCGACCGCCTGCCTGGCCAGCTCCACGAGGTGCGCACGTGCCGGTTCGCGCCAGCCGCTCGACTCGATGAGCCCGAAGGCACGCCTCGACAGCTCGTCGATCAGCGCTTCCACCTCGGCGGGTGCACCTGAGGCGGCGATGGCGTCCGCCAGCTGCGACGTCCGCGACGCGTCCATCCTCGCGTCGCCCAGGTGCTCCGTCAGCATCCGGCGGGTCGCCTCGTCCCCGGAGGCGAGGGCCCGGGCGACCAGGACCGTCCGCTTGCCCTCACGCAGGTCGTCACCGGCCGGCTTGCCCGTCACCGTCGGATCGCCGAACACACCGAGCAGGTCGTCGCGCAGCTGGAACGCCTCACCCAGCGGGAGGCCGATCGCCGCGCAGCGGTCGAGAGCAGCGGCGTCGGCGCCCGCGACCGCCGCGCCGAGCAGCAGGGGCTGCTCGACGCTGTAGCGCGCCGACTTCGCGCGCAGCACCTGCCACGCGCGGCGTTCGATCACCGCGGGGTCGTCACCCCAGGGCTCGACCTGTGCGGCCAGGTCCAGGTACTGACCGACCGTGACACCCGACGTCATGCGGGAGAAGAACGAGCGGACGGTTGCCGCGTCCGCCGTGGGCAAGGGTTCGACGGCTTCGGAGAGCTCGGCGTCGCAGGCCACGAGCGCGAGGTCACCGAGCAGGATCGCGGCGGACATCCCGTACCGGTCGCCGTCGCCGGCAAGGTGGAGCAGGGCGTGCCGCGCCGCGAACGCCCGGTGCGCGGTCGGGCGCCCTCGGCGGGTGTCCGAGTCGTCCATCACGTCGTCGTGGAACAGCGCCGCTGCCTGGAAGAGCTCGAGTGCCGCGCCGACGCGAAGGGCGCAGAGCTCCTCAGGGCTGCCGGTGACGCCGCCGTGCGCGCGCCAGGACCAGTACGCGAACGCTGCCCGGAGGCGCTTGCCACCGCCGAGCATCGTGCGCAGACCCTCGACGAGGGGGGCCGCCTCGTTCCCGGTCTCGGCCAGATCGGCCTCGAGCCGGTCGAGGTGCGCCCGCAGCAGGCCGTCCACCTGGCGCCGCACGTCCTCGTCGTCGAGCAGGGGCGGTGCCGAGGCGCTCACCAGGTCAGCGTAGGGGAGTGGCGACCCGTCCCGGACGGCTCAGACTCGCACGCGGCCGCCGAGCGTGAGCGTTCGCATGCCGTCCCGGTCGAGCACGCCGACCAGGACCAGCTCGGTGCCGTCGGAACGGGAGAACGAGCTCTGAGCCGCGAGCCCAGGGTCGGGCTGGGCCGGCGGCGCCTCGCGGAAGCCCGCGGCGAGCAGCGGCCCGCGTACGGCCGCCAGCAGTCCCGCCGCGTCCTGGGTGCTGCGCAGGTTCAGGCTGATCTGCGTCAGGCCGCCGTCGATCGGCTGCGCCGACGAGACGAGCACGGTGGCCCCGTCCGGCACGGGGACGAGCTGGGTAGGGAAGCCCTTCACGAGCGTGCCGACGCTCGTCCCGCTGCCCGCCTGCTCCGTGAGCAGCGGTTCGGTCGGCGAGGGGGACGACGCGCTGGAGGGGGACCCGAGACGTGCCGGCGCGCTCGACGCGCACCCGGCCAGGGTCAAGGCCGCCGCGATCAGCGCACCGGCTACGACGATCCTCCGAGCCCGGGGCCGGGGTCCCAGGGCGGTCGTGTGAGGCACCGGGACAGGCTACGCGGCAGGCTCACCCGGTACCGCCGCGAGGCGTCCCAGGACGCCGGTCCGCCGAGGGCGCGACACATCTGGGCTAGAGCGCTGCGCCGCCGTACGAGACGACCCCGACACCTGTGCACGACGGGCTGACCGCCGGACCCTGTGGACAGAGCGTGGTCGGCTGGCGGGCTCGGTGTGGGCTGACTGCATGAGCCCCTCCACCCTGCGCGTGTCCGAGCCCCGTGAGCTCTTGGCGCTGATCCCGCACCAGCTCGGCTTCCGCCCCGCACACAGCGCCGTCGCCGTCAGCCTCCGTCCGCCGCGCGGGCAGGTCGGCCTGGTGATCCGGGTCGACCTGGTCGACCTCGCCGAGCGAGCCGACGGCCCGCGCCTCGCTCGGGCTCTCGTCTCTCACCTGGACCGGGACGGTGCGGACCGCTGCGTCGTGGTGCTCTACACCGGTACGGACCCCCGGAACGGCGGCGAGCCTGCCGTCGCCCCGGCGGTCGAGCACTTCCGGGAGGCCGCGGCAGCGCCCTTCGGCGAGGTGCCCGTGTGGGTGGTCACCGATCGGGGCTACCTCGCCCTCGACTGCGCCGACCCCTGCTGTCCCGTCGGGGGGCGGCCGCTCGCGGAGTTGGACGCCACGCAGGTAGGTGCACAGATGGTGCTCGCCGGTTCGGCCGTCGCCGGTTCCCGGGACGACGTGGCGCGGATCAGGTCGGCCGGTGCCGACGCGCGGAAGGCCGTGGCGCGGGTGCGGCGCCGATGGGTCGCGAGACGGGCCGCCGCGACGTCGGACGAGGGGCTGGAACGATGGCGGCTGGACAGCGTCCGGGCGTGGCGACGTGCGGTGGCCGAGGCCGGCGACAGCACCGTGCGGATCGGTGGTTCCGCGCTCGGGCGCCTCGAGGCCGGTCTGGCCGACCCACGCGTGCGGGACGCGGTGCTCGTGGCACTCGTCCCCGGGACCGGGTCGCTGCCCGAACGCTCGGTCGCGGGAGCTCGGACGTCGGCGGAGGCTGATGCCGGGCTGGCGGACGCGCTCGCGCTGGTGGTCGATCCCAGCCTCGGTGTCAGACCGCCCTCCGGTGCGACGAGGATCCACGAACGCGCGCTCGAGCGCGTGGTGGCGCACGGCGAGCGTGAGCACCAGGCACCGGCGCTGACGTTGCTCGCGCTGCTCGCGTGGTGGCGCGGCGACGGTGCGCGGGCTCAGCTCCTGCTCGCGCGAGCCTTCGAGAGCGATCCGTCGTACCGCCTGGCACACCTGATCGACGATGCCGTCACCCAGGGGGTCCCACCCGGATGGGTCCGTGCCGAGGCCTGATCCTGCCGGGCGCGACGCCGCGCGACCGGCTCGTCGTCGGGTCGGTGAACCGGTACCGTCGCCGCAGGTGGCGCGGTGGCCGCCCGGTGTTCCGAGGAGGGCGCATGGCGATCGTGGTCGGGTACCTGGCGACGGCGGAGGGTCGGGCGGCGCTCGAGGCGGCGGTTCGGGAGTCCCACCTGCGCTCCGAGCGGATCGTCGTGGTGGTCAGCACGCGGCAGGACGAGCCACCGGCGCAGCGCGCCGAGGTGGAACAGGCGCTCGCGGCGGTGGACCGCCAGCTCGACTCCGACGGCGTGGAGCACGAGATCAGGTTGCTGGACGGCGGCGACGTCGCGGACGACCTGATCGGCACGGCGGAGGAGACCGGGGCGCACCTGGTGGTGATCGGCCTCCGTCGCCGGAGCCCGGTAGGGAAGCTGATCCTCGGCGCGAACGCGCAGCGTGTGCTGTTCGACGCGCCGTGCCCCGTCCTCACCGTGAAGCCCGACCCCGCGTAGCGGACACCCGATCGTCGGCCGTGGCGATCGGGTGGTCTCCGGCGGGAATCCTCGGCGGGCTCCGGTCGTTGGAGTCGGAGGCCGCAGGTTCGCCGCCGTCGATCGCCGCCATGAGCGCGGTCACCGGGCCGTGCCCGACGACGGTGGTCGGTACAATATCCATCTGTCTCCACGGATCCGTGACTCGCGGCGCTGCCGCTGACGTCGCCGAAAGGTCGTTCGTGTCGCCCCAGACCCCGCATCCCGCGCTCCCTCGCGAGTTCGAGCACCCTGCCCTGCAGCAGCTGGTGCGTAACGGCCGTACCCATGGAGCCGTGGACGCCGTCGAGCTGCGCACCGCCTGCGAGCAGGCGGACGTGCAGGACGCACGGCGCCTGAAGGCGGTGGTCCGCGCGCTCGGCACCGTCGGCATCGAGGTTCGTCACGAGCCTCCGGCTGCTGCTCGGCGTGCCGTGGCGGCCACGAGCGCCAAGACCCGTCCTGCCGCCACCGCCACCGTCGATGCCGACGCACCGAAGGAGACCCGCACGCGTGCGGCGGCGACGGCAGGGAAGAAGCCGGCGGCCAAGGCCGCTCGGCCGGTCGCGCCTGTGAAGTCCGCCCCCGCCGAGGAGGTGGACGAGGACGAGATCGAGGACACGGACCTCGAGCCGGGCGCCGAGCTCGAGGGCGGTGACGTCGAGGACATCGCGGTGGAGGTGACCGAGGTCGACGCCGACGAGGTGCCGACGGAGGTCGTCGCGGACGAGGACGAGGACTCCGAGACCGTCGCCCCGGCGGCCGCCGCGGAGGAGGAGACCAGCGAGGACAGCGGTTTCGTCTACTCCGACGCCGACGACGACGACGCACCCGCCCAGCAGGTGGTGACGGCCGGCGCGACGGCCGACCCCGTCAAGGACTACCTGAAGCAGATCGGCAAGGTCGCGCTGCTGAACGCCGAGCAGGAGGTCGAGCTCGCCAAGCGGATCGAGGCCGGCCTCTTCGCCGAGGAGCGTCTGAACTCCGGCATCGAGATGGACTCCAAGCTCAAGCGCGACCTGCAGTGGATCGCCCACGACGGGCGTCGAGCGAAGAACCACCTGCTCGAGGCGAACCTGCGTCTCGTCGTCTCGCTCGCCAAGCGGTACACCGGCCGCGGCATGCTCTTCCTGGACCTGATCCAGGAGGGCAACCTCGGTCTGATCCGTGCGGTCGAGAAGTTCGACTACACCAAGGGCTACAAGTTCTCGACCTACGCCACCTGGTGGATCCGGCAGGCCATCACGCGTGCCATGGCCGACCAGGCCCGCACCATCCGCATCCCGGTGCACATGGTCGAGGTCATCAACAAGCTCGCCCGCGTCCAGCGCCAGATGCTCCAGGACCTGGGCCGCGAGCCCACCCCGGAGGAGCTGGCCAAGGAGCTCGACATGACCCCCGAGAAGGTCGTCGAGGTCCAGAAGTACGGTCGCGAGCCCATCTCGCTGCACACGCCGCTCGGCGAGGACGGCGACAGCGAGTTCGGCGACCTGATCGAGGACTCGGAGGCCGTCGTCCCGGCGGACGCCGTCAGCTTCACGCTCCTGCAGGAGCAGCTGCACCAGGTGCTCGACACGCTCTCCGAGCGTGAGGCGGGCGTCGTGTCGATGCGGTTCGGCCTCACCGACGGCCAGCCCAAGACGCTCGACGAGATCGGCAAGGTCTACGGCGTGACGCGTGAGCGGATCCGCCAGATCGAGTCCAAGACGATGTCGAAGCTACGGCACCCGTCGCGGTCGCAGGTGCTGCGGGACTACCTCGACTGAGGCGCCCCTGAGCCTCCTGGGCGCGGATGGCGTCCGTGCGCAGACATGGCACGAGGCCCGGACCGTGATGGTCCGGGCCTCGTCGTCTGTGGTCGAGAGGCCTGCTCAGGCCGCGGTCAGGCGGTTGCCGCTCCTGCCCCCGCGCCGTGCTCAGCGAGGAGTCGGTCGGTCTCGTCCTGGACGTGCGTCGCCACCGACGCCAGCTTGTCCGCGTGCTCGCGCGCGTGGTGCGCGCAGAACAGCAGCTCGCCGACCGGCAGCAGGACGCGGACGTAGGCCTGGGCACCACACCTGTCGCAGCGGTCGGCTGCGGTCAGCGGGGCGTGCGTCTGGGTCGCGTTCACAAACCCATAGAACCATCCCGGGCGCGGATCCATACCGCCGAGGCCGGGTGGTTCGCTCATCGCGTACAGAATCGTCGAACGCCGTGACCGAGCCGTGATGCCGACGTGACGGTCGAGTGACGTCGGACACATCGTGGACGCCTCCGTCCCGGGAGCCGAGACGCTCCGCGAGGGCCGTCGCGTCCGGCGCGCGTCGCGGCCGGCCTGAACGGGGCCGTCGGAGGCCGCAAGTACCATCGCCCCCGTGACGACCGTCTCCTCGCAGTCCGGCTACACAGCCCGGCACCTGTCCGTGCTGGAGGGCCTCGAGGCCGTCCGCAAGCGTCCCGGCATGTACATCGGCACCACGGACAGCCGCGGGCTGATGCACTGCCTCTGGGAGATCATCGACAACGCCGTGGACGAGGCGCTCGGCGGCTTCTGCCGGCACATCGAGGTGGTGCTGCACGCCGACTCCTCGGTGGAGGTGCGCGACGACGGTCGCGGCATCCCGGTGGACGTCGAGCCGAAGACCGGCCTGACCGGCGTCGAGGTCGTCTTCACCAAGCTGCACGCCGGTGGCAAGTTCGGTGGTGGGTCGTACGCCGCGTCCGGCGGTCTGCACGGCGTCGGCGCCTCCGTGGTGAACGCCCTGTCGGCGCGGCTCGACGTCGAGGTGGACCGCCACGGTCGGACCCATCTGATGACCTTCCACCGCGGCGAGCCGGGCCTGTTCGACGACTCGGCGGGACGCGGTCCCGAGTCGCCGTTCCAGCCCTTCGTCTCCGGCTCCGACCTGGCG